>NZ_JBEYFE010000014.1:0-261354 GCF_040634235.1 Streptomyces sp. NPDC007157 | reverse complement strand
CGGCGGACCCGCGTCCGCCGGCACCCCCGCCCGGCGCACCGACCACCAGGACCAGGGCGCAGGCCCGGAACAGGACTCGACGGATGACGACGACCCAGCCGCTCACGCCCCGCACGGCCGACGCGTGGGGACAGCTTCTGCTCGACTGCCACACCGCGGGACTGCCGCGAGGCACCTACCACGAGATCTGCGAACGCGACGACGGATACATCAGCGCCTACGACGCCGTGGGGTTCTTCACGGGGCCGGACGCCTGGCCCGAGCTGGACCGCTGGGCCCTCGACAGGTTCCGGGGACGCGTCCTGGACGTGGGAGTGGGGGCCGGCCGGTTCGCGGTCCCCTTCCAGGACCGCGGCGGTGAGGTGGTGGGCCTCGACGTGTCGGCCGACGCGCTCGAGGTGTGCCGGCGCCGCGGGATCACGGAGACCTTCCTGGGCACGGTCGACGACCTGCCGGAGGGCGCACGGTTCGACACGTTCCTGCTGCTGGGCCGGAACCTCGGCCTCCTGGAGAGCCGGGCGCGCGGCCCGCGGCTGCTGAGCACGCTGGCCCGGCTGGCCCGGCCCGGGGCCCGGATCGTCGGAACGGGGATGGATCCCTACCTGCTCGACGGCGCCCAGCACGCCGAATACCTCGCCGCGAACCGGCGGCGAGGACGGCTGAGCGGCCAGATGCGGCTGCGGCTGCGGCACCGGCTGCTGGTGACGGACTGGTTCGACTACCTGTTCACGTCGCTGCCGGAGCTGGAGTCACTGACCGAGGGCACCGGCTGGCGGGTGACCGAGACCGAACGGCACGGCCCGGACTACGGTGTGGTGCTCACGCTGGCCTAGCCGGTGGCCGTCAGCCCTCGCCGACCGCCACCCTCCGGCCGCGGTCCTCCGGGCCGATCCGGTGCATCATGGTCGCGCTCCACCGCCGGTGGTCGCGGCGCGTCTCGGCGTACAGGTGCCGGACGTGGTTGAGCACCGAGAAGCGGGGCTCGTCGCCGCCGAGGCGTTCCGGCCGGACCAGGCCGTACGTCACCAGGGTGAAGAGGATGACGGCGGCGTCGGCCCCGGACGTCCCGACGGCCGTCGCCGCCTCGGCGACCGACCAGCTGCGGTGGTCGCGGGCCAGGGCGGCGAGGAAGGACACGCCGGCCGGGCTGAGCCGGCCCAGGGTGCGGCGCAGCCGGACCACGAGGTCGCGCGAGGTGTCCGCGGTCATCGGCGGGGCGGTCAGGCCGAACGGACTGCGCTCCACCTCGGCCAGCAGCTCCGGCAGGGACCGTACGAGGGTCCAGCGGCCGGCGAACTCCAGGGCCCTGGGCAGTCCGTCGAGACGCCGGCACAGCTCGGCGACGACCGCGGCGTCGCTGTCGTCCAGCCGGAAAAGGGGGTTGCCGGCCCGGATGTGTGCGCACAGCAGCCGTACGGACGGCACCTCGGCCAGCCGGGCCGGGTCCGCCTCGGCGCCGGGTTCGGGCACCGGCAGCGGGGCCAGCCGCAGGATCTGCTCGCCGGGGACGCCGCAGGGCCCGCACGCGGTGAGCAGGATCCGCAGCCGCGGGTGGGCGCGCATCAGGGCGACCAGCTGGGCGCTGCCGCCGCCCGCGAGGTCGGCGTCGTCCAGCACCAGCACGGTCCGCTCCCCGGGCGCGCGGTGGGCGAGTTCGCCGGCGGGGATGTCGTCGCCGCGGGCCCGCCACAGGACCTGGGTGCCGTCGGCGGCGGCGCGGCGCACGGCCTCGGCGGCCAGATGCGACTTGCCGACCCCTCCTATGCCGACCACGGTCACCAGCCGTCCGCCCGGCTGCCTCAACAGGTCGGTGAGGGCGGCCGTCTCGGTGTCGCGGCCGATCAGCGGAGCCTGGACGAGCCAGGGCGTCACGGTGCCGTCGCCCTCCGCCGGGAGGTGGCCGTCGGTGTCCGGGCGGCGCCGTGCGGCGTCCAGCAGCGCCTCGCGCTGGGTGGCGCCGAGCCGCAGTCCGTCCGCCAGCAGCCGGACCGTGTCCAGCCGGGGCGAGAGGACCTTGCCCTGCTCGAGGTTGCGGATGGCGCGCACGCTCACGGTGGTGAGGTCCGCCAGGTGCTGCTGGGTGAGTCCGGCGCGCCGGCGGTGGTCCCTCAGCAGGAGGGCGAGGTCCGGCTGGGTTCGGATGTCGATCATGACTTACTCCGGTCGGGCCGTTCCGAGGTGTTGCTGGAACCGGTGGGCAGGACGCCGTCCGAGTGGGCCGCCCGGTGCCGTTCCCCGGTGTCGTTCCTGGGCGCCGCCGGTGGATGCCGGGCGCCGACGCGGCCGGGCGGGGCACCTGCGACGGGCCGTCGGCCCGGCCGCGTCGGCGCCCGGCCCCGGCCGGCGCGTCGTCAGCTCCAGGGGTTCGTGTTGTCCGTGGCGCCGTCCTCGGCCTGCACGGTGGGCACCTGCTGCGGGTGCGTCGCGGCCTCGGCGGCCATCGCGCCCATGAGGGCGGCGACCGCGGCGATGACGACGACGGCGGCCTTCACGGGCTTCACGACCGGTGCGGTGGCAGTGCTGTTCATGGTGGTTTCCTTCCTCTCCCTCAGCCCTTGCCGGGCTTCTGGAAGGAAAGTTAGGAGTCGCTGTAATCACGCCACTTTGATGCCGCTATCCCCTCTGGATAGCGGCGCTGACCTGCGTGTTCGACGCGTCTCGGCTACCAGGCCGAGGTGCCCGGAGCGGCCGTGAAGGACGGTACGGCGGCCTGCGCGGCATACGTCACCTCCTGCTCCCACAGATGCCAGCACACCCGTTCCAGGCCGCGTTTCAGATAGCGGCGGTAGGTGCTGAAGGACAGCGCGAGCTCCCGGGCCACCGCCTGCTGGGTGCTGCCGCCCTTGACGTACGTCGCCCAGACGGCCGCCCGCTCTCCCTTCGCCTTGGGGTCCTGGTCGATGGACTCGATCGCCCGTACGACGAGCCGGCGCAGGTTCTCCTCCGGGTCGCCGGAACGCCGGGCGACGAACGCGGCGTGCAGCAGCGGGCTGGCGGCCAGCCGCTCCCGCTGGTGCCAGACGCGCAGGGCGTCGTGGACCGCCCGGTCGAAGGCCGCCCGGGACAGGACGGTGGTCCGTGGCAGGCCGGTGATGCCGGGTGTGCGCAGCCCGAAGAACATCCGGTCGTCGAGCAGGTCGCACCATTCAGTCATTCCCGTGGTCCCCCAGTCGTGTCCGAAGAGCGTGGCTCCGTGTTCGGCGAGCTGTGGCCCGCTCGGCAGGCGGCGGAAGTCCGCGTACTCCAGCAGGCGGTCGGAGTGGTCGTCGCCGGCCCGCGTGTGGAAGGTCCAGGCGAGCCGGTCCTGGACGTGCAGTTCCCGGGTGATGCGGGCCAGCATGGCGGTCCGGGCGCCCACGAGGTCGCGCGGGCGCCTGCGCAGCAGCGTGAAGCGGACCAGGTTCACCCGTTGCCCCGGGCGCAGTTCCCGGTGCGCCTCGACGTGCTCGCGCACGACGGCGAGCACGGGGTCGATCGCGGTCTCCACGGCGTCCCACCGGTCGAAGTTCAACAGGCCCAGTACGCCGACGACTTCGCCGCTGCGGGCGTTGCGGTAGAGGCGGAAGCCGCGCGGCCGGCGGTGCAGCCAGAAGTCGACGGCCGCGACGCCGTCCGCGCCGAGCCGTGCGTGCGCGAGGTCCCGTACGGCGGGGAGGTCCTCGGCGTCGCAGGGGGTCTCGTGGACCGGGTCGGCACGCTCGCCGCGGCCGAGGCCGGGGAAGCGCCGGCCTCGGGTCTGGAGGTGGTTGAAGGCCGCGGCGGCGCCCAGGGAGACGGGTTCGGGGCGGGTGCGGATCAGGGTCTGGAGGTGGGCGCGCACGGCCTTGTGCAGGGACAGATAGGCCTCGGGCGCGCGCCAGCCGAGGTCGTGGTCCAGGGCCTCCGCGACCGCGGGCAGCAGCCGCAGTCCGGCCGGCCCGCTGGTGGCGTAGGGCCGACGGCGCAGCCAGTCGAAGATCTCGGGCGCCTGGTCCGGCAGGAAGACCCGCAGCAGGTCCTCGGTGGTGTCGGGGACGTGTGCGCAGATCTCCAGGGCCTGCCGGTGCGGCGCCGAGGGGACCGGGCCCACCACCCGGTCCAGGAGTTCCGCGACGGCTTCGGGCGCGGGCCGCCAGTCGTCGTCGGGCGGGCCGTCCCGGTCCTGGGCGGCGAGCCGCAGGGCGAGAGGGTGGCCGGCGGCGAAGGCGAGGCGGGCGGTGCGGGAGGTGGTCCGGCCGGGTGCGGTGTTCTGGAGGAGCCGCGCCGACTCGGCCCGGGACAGGCCGTCCAGGCGTCCGACGCGGAGGGTGTTGTCCCAGGCCGGGTCGGTGCGCCAGCGCGGGCCGGGCGGCTCGCGGCCGGCGAGTACGACGAGGGAGCCCGGCGGCAGGTCCGCGAGGTAGTGGTCCCGGAACCAGCCCTCCAGCCGGCCGAGCCGGTCGGCGCCGTCCACGAGGAGCACCGGCCGCCCGGTGCCGGGCACGTCCGCTGCGGCGGCGAAGCCCTCCTCGGTGGGTTCGGTGAGTGTCGCGTCCACCTCGACGACCTCCCGCCCGCGCCGCCGGGCCTCCACGGCGAACCTGCGCAGCAGCTGGGTCTTGCCGATGCCCCCGGGCCCGTGCAGGGCCAGTACGGCGACCGTGTCCGACGGTTGGTCCAACGCGGCGCGGAACCGGGCCAGTTCGTCCTCCCGGCCGACGAAGCCGCGCAGGAACCTCTCCTGACGGTCGCGGACGGGGTCCTGCCGCCGGCTCGCCGGGGCTCGGTGCGAGTTCATGTCGGGACTGGTACCTCTGGTCGGTGTCCGCTCCTCGGCACGTGCACGGCTGCGGCGTCGGCGTCACCGGCCCCCGGCGGTGCCGTCGGCGGGCACCCGCGCGAGCAGACGGGCGGCGCGTTCCTGTTCCTCGACCATGCCGAGCCGGCCGAACACCTCCAGGGCGTCGGCGAGCAGCGCGTCGGCCTTCGCCGTGTCGTCGGCGCGCAGGGACAGGTCGGCGAGGTCGACGCGGACGGAGGCGGCGCCCGCCTGGTCGAGGATGTCCTCGCGGACGGACAGCGCCCGCGCGAAGTACGAGGCGGCCTCGGTGGGTTCGCCCAGGCGGGCGTGGACCCGGCCGAGGTCGTGCAGGATGTACCCCTCGCCGATCACGTCTCCGTCGTCCCGGACCATGGTGAGGCATTCGGACAGCACCTTGCGGGCGTCGTCGAACTGCCCGCGGTGCAGGTGGAGCTGGCCCGCGCGCTGGAGCACCCGGGCCTGTCCGCCGAGGTAGCCGAGGTCGCGCCAGACCTCCAGGGCCTCGTCGAGTTCGGCCTCCACCCGGCTGACGTCGCCGCGGCGCAGCAGGATGACCGCGCGCTGGACGAGGACGGAGGCGCGGGCCCAGGGGTCGCCGCTGCGGACGAAGTCCCGGTCGGCCTCCTCGAAGAACCGCATCGCGGCGGCGTCGCGGCCCGCGAGCCGTTCCAGCAGGCCGAGGTCGCGGCGGCACAGGCCGAGGCCCTTGGTGTGCCCCAGGGCGTCGAAGAGTCCGACGGCGGCCGTCAGCGCCCGGCGGGCCTCGGGCAGGTTGCGGCGGTTGAGGTGCAGCGATCCCAGCGAGGCCAGCAGGGCGGCCTGGCCGAGCCGGTTGCCGCTGCGGCGCACGGCGGTCAGCGCCTTGCGGTGGGTACGGGCCCAGTGGTCGAGGTAGCCGCGGGCCTCGTAGAACGGGGCGAGGTTGACGGCGAGTTCCCAGGCGTACTCGTCCTCGCCCTCCTGGGCGAGGCTCTCCACGGTCAGGCTGAGATTCTCGCGTTCGGTGTCGAGCCATTCCAGGGGCCGGGCGAGGATGGTCCGGACATGGCCGGCGGGCGGGTTCCAGTGGGCGGCCGACCCGGTGATGTAGTGGGTGCCGAGGACACGCTGCTGGGCCTCGCCGACCAGGGCGAGCCAGGCACCGCCCACCCGGCGGATCGCGGCCCGCCGTTCGGTCTCGTCCGACTCGGCGGCCAGCCGGTCCCGGGCGAACAGCCGGATGATGTCGTGGAAGCCGTAGCGCAGTTCCCCGGTGGCGTCGACGCCGGCGACGTCGAGCATCTGCACGTCGACCAGGGGTTCCATGAGGTCGGACGGGTACGGCTCGGCGTGCGGCGCGTCGAGGAGGGCGCCGCCGATCCAGCTGGGGAACGTGGACCCCTTGGTCAGGCTGAGCAGGCGCAGCAGCTTGCGGTCGGTGTCGGCCAGTCCGTCGTAGGTGAGGGAGAGGCTGGCGCGGACGGTCATCTCGCCGTGGGTGAGTTCGTCGAGGCGGCGGCGTTCGTCGGCGAGGCGCTGCACCATCAGGGCGAGCGGCCAGTGCGGGCGGGCCGCCAGCCGGGCGGCGACGATGCGCAGGGCGAGCGGCAGCCCGCCCACGGCGGCGGCGAGCGTCCTGGCGGCCTCCGGTTCGCCGCGTACGCGCTGGGTGCCGATGACGTTGCCGATGAGTTCCAGTGACCCCTGCTCGTCGAGGATGTCCAGCGTCACCCGATGGGCGCCGGGCAACGCGGTCAGCCGTGCCCGGCTGGTGACGAGTACCCCGCAGGAGCGGCCGCCGGGCAGCAGCGGGAAGACCTGCTCCTCGCTGGCGGCGTCGTCCAGGACGACCAGGATCCGCCGGGCGGCGAGCATGCTGCGGTAGATCTCGCCCCGCTCCTCCAGGGAGTCCGGGATGGCGGGCCCGGGCAGGCCCAGCGCGCGCAGGAAGCGGCCGAGGACCTCGCGGGGGTCCACCGGATCCGCCCGGCCGGCGCGCAGCTGGCAGTAGAGCTGCCCGTCGGGGAAGTGGGACTCGGCGAGGCGGTGCGCGACGCGGGCGGCGAAGGTGCTCTTGCCGATGCCGGAGCGGCCGGCGACGACGACGATGCCGGTGGCCCGGTCGGGCGCGCTGTTCGTGAGGACGTCCTCAGCCTCGACGACGAGGTGCTGGTGGCCGACGAAGTCAGCGGTGTCCACAGGGAGTTGGCGGGGGACGGCGGTACGCCCGGCCGCGCCGCGGCCGTCCTCGTCGAGGGCCTCATCCCCTTCCGCGCCGGCGGCGGCCGGGAGGGGCGGCTGGTCGGCGGCGCCGAGGGCGGCGCCGGTTGTGCGCTCCAGGCGCAGGGACACGTCCTCGGTGAGGATGGCCTGCTCCAGCCGGCGCAGGTCCTCGCCCGGCAGGAGGCCCAGTTCGTCCATGAGCAGGGTGCGGCCCTGCCGGTAGATCTCCAGTGCCTCGGCCTGGCGGCCGGACCGGTGCAGGGCGAGCATCAACTGGCCGCGGAAGCGCTCCCGTAACGGGTTCTCGCCGACCAACCTGGCTATTTCCGCCGTTAGTTGGTGATGGCGGCCCAGCGTGAGCTCCAGCTCCACGAACGACTCGGTGGCCGCGAGGCGTTCCTCGTCGATGTGCTCGGCGACCCGGGCGAGCGCCTCGCTGGGGATGCCGTTCAGGCAGGGGCCGCGCCACAGGCCGACCGCGGCGCGCAGCAGGGCGGCGGCCTCGGCGGTCCGCCCCTGGTCGCCGAGCCCGGCGGCCTCGGCGACCGTCCGCCGGAAGACGTTCAGGTCGAGCGCGGAGTCGTCGATCTGCAGGACATAACCGGAGGGACGGGTCTCGATGGTGGCCTCGACGGCGGCGGCGGCCAGGGTCTTGCGCATCCGCGACACGCAGATCTGCACCTGGGTGCGGGCGGTCTCGGGCGGGTCATCGGCCCACAGCAGCCGGATGAGGTGGTCGCGGTTCTGGAGTCGTCCGCTCTCCAGGAGCAGCGCGGCGAGGACCACCTGCTGTCTGCCCGCGGTGACCGGCACGGCGCGCCGGTCGCTGAACACCTTCAGCTCGCCCAGCACTTGAAAGGTGAATCCCACTGCCCGATCACGCGACGCGAGGTGCACTCCGGCCATGAACGCCTCCCCATCAGACACAGCAGGCCACAGCGCGCCTGACCGCCAAGTCTACGGCCCAAACACAGCTGCCCAGCGGGCTGAGCATTAGCTGAACAGCGGTGACCTGCGGGTGCGGCACGGCCCGGACCACGGCTGCGACGTGACGTGCCGGGGTGCCCCCGGGCCGCCGCTCGGCGCCACACCGGCCGCCCGACTGGCCAGTGATGACCAGCATCAGAGCAACGGGTGACCAGGCCGCGCGAGCGGGATACCGCGGTGTCGCACGGGCGGGATACCGCGGTGATAGCGGCGGGTTAGCGGCCCGCCGGACGATCGCCCGGTGGGAGCCGTCGGCGCCGCCGCGCCCGTCCACCGAGAGCGAGAGGTCGGTCATCCAGTCATGAACAGCGACAACTTCCCTATGCCCCCTGCCGGTTCGACGGTGACGGCGGCCGGTGTGAAGCATGTGATGCTCACCTACCACTACTTGGACATCGGGGACATCGACGGATACGCCTCCCTGACGGAGCAGGACGTGACGCTCGACCATCCCGGTGCTCCGCCGCACCGGGGCCGCGACGCGGTGCTCAGTGCGCACGCCGCGCAGGCGACGCTGCTCAGGCGGCATGAACTGGACACCGTGATCGCCGAGGAGGGGCGGGTGGTGGTGCTCGGCCGGGTGCTGCGCCAGACACCGGGCCCCGGGGAACGGGTGTCGCACGGTGTGGACTTCGCGGACGTGTTCACCCTGTCCGGGCAGACCCTGGTCCGCGGGTGCCGCCGCTACTACTACGCTCCGCCGCCCGGCGGGCCGGCGCCGTACCCGGAGACGTCCGACGCGCGGTGAGCGGTTGGTCGCCATGCACCCGGTGACGCCGGCGTCGGGGTCGGCGTGGGCGCGACGTCGTCGTGGTTCCGTCCCGGGCACCGCCCGCGACCCGAAGTCGAATTCCCCGCCGAGTAGGTGATCCGCGTGGTTTCCGCGGACTTCAGGAGCGTCTTGCGGAACCATCGCCGGACGCCCGCGTCCCGGCGCGGAGGCGTCGGCCGGTGCGAGTGCGCCGGGAACGTCGACGACGGCTCGGAAAGCCCGTGGAACGGAACCTCCGAGGTACCGGACTCGGGTTCGGGCCGCGACCAGGGGCGGGCCGTGGAGGAGTTCGCCGTCCGCATCGTCCGGCGACGGACTCCCCATACTGCACCCCTTCGTGCGTCCCATTTTCCGCTGTGGCCGCGGGCGGTCTCGGCCCGCGGTCCTCCCAATTCCCCAGTGTGGTCGCGGATCCGGCCAAAAGACAGTCACGCGATCGCGCCACACGCCGTGAATAAGGGACCCCGCAGGAACGCGATGACGCCCGCCCAGGACCGTGCGGAAGCGGCAGGTGAGAGCGGTGACAGGACCCGGAGTCGGCGCCAACTCCCCGTCGGCGAAAGGAGATCCTTCCGAAATTCAACCGGGAAAGCGATGTCGGCCGATGGGGGAGTCCCGAATGCGCCGCCCCGGGCATCTCCCCGGGAAAGGGATTTCTCCGGAAGCCACCGGCCGAAGAGGGAGGATCACCGACCGGGAAATCCGGGGTGCGCTCAGCAGGCGTGACACCTCGGGATCATTGTCCCCGACAGCCCGCACCTTCATTGCGGTCAACTCGGTCACCCGGAAGGGGTGTTCACGGGAACGACTCCCAGGTGCTTGTCATATGCGTCGGGCATGCCTCCCCGCAGGGAGCTGTCGGGCTCACGTCTCACGGCGGGCGGATGCCGTCGGAAAAGCCCGGTCGAAGCAGACCGAGGGGCCCCGCCTCGGACCCCGCACGCCGTCGGCCGCGTCATATTCAACTCCCTTTCCAGGCACCCGTGTTCGCCCCGTCGGGCGGCACGGTCGGCAGCGGCGCGCCGGACGCCGCGAACCGGAAGATCCACACCGGGTGGGCCCGCCGACCGGAGACCTCACGCGACAACGACGCCTCTACGCGCATAGAGTCGTGTGGGGAAGGTCACGTAACGTTGGAGAAAACCATGCCGAATCGCCTCCGGGTTCTTCACCGACTGTGCAAATACTGAGCGAATGAGCGAGCAGAATGCGTCACAAGGCTCCCCGTCCATCGAGGAGGACGACATCCTCGTCTACGGATGGATTGTCGACGGGGGCAGCGGCCGGGCCGAACAGGCGGCCGCCGAGCTCGGGCTCCCGCCCGGCAGGGCCGCCGCGGCCCTGCGGCGACTGGCCGGTCTCGGTCTGCTCAGAACCGTTCGCGCCACGTCCGACGAGGTCATGGCCGTGGACCCGGACGCGGTGGCCGCCACCCTGACCGCGCCGTTACGGGCCACGATCCGTCGCCAGGAGGAACAACTCGACCTGGTGCACGGCAAGATAGACCGGTTGCGTGACCACTTCTTCGCCGGCCGGTCGGGCAACCGCGACTTCACGGTCGAGGTGATCCCCACGCTGGAGGAGGTCAGGGCCGCCCTGAACCGGGCGTCGGCCGAGTGCCAGGAGGAAGTGGTCAGCAGCCAGCCCGGCGGCAGCGGACGGGTTCCGGAGGCGATGGAGGAGGCCCTCGGCCGCGACCACGCCCTGCTCTCCCGGAACGTGCGCATGCGCACCCTCTACCACCACACGGCCCGCTTCAACGGCCCCAGCCAGGCCTACGTCGCGGCGGCCACGGCGCTCGGGGCCGAGTACCGGACCTCGCACGAGCTGTTCGGGCGGGTGATCATCTACGACAAGAGCCTCGCCTTCCTGCCCGACCGGACCGGTAGCTGGGGCGCGGTCGCGGTGCGCGAACCGACGGTCGTGGGCTATCTCCACGACATCTTCGAGCAGTACTGGATCCGGGCGACCCCGTTCTCCGACGCCGCCCAGGACGGACTGGAGCGGGTGGCGAAGGAGATCCACCAGACCATCGTGGACCTGCTCGCCGCCGGGCTGAAGGACGAGTCGATAGCCCGCCGCCTCGGTATGTCGCTGCGCACGGCCCGCCGGCACATCGCCGACATCATGGAAGCCCTCGGCGCGGAGAGCCGCTTCCAGGCCGGGGTCCTCGCCGCGAGAGCCCAGCTGACGGGCCGTCCGCACGAGGGCAGTGGCGGGGAATCGTGACTTGCGCGGCCCGGCCCGGTAGGACAAAGTCACGCTCGTGGCGGGTGCCCGCGCCGGCCCGACGGCACCGGTAGGCGGGGCGCGGCCGGATCCCGCGTCGCGTGCCGCCGATCCGTCAGGGCACCCCGAACCGCTCCCGCCCAGGAGCCCACGGACCGGGGCGCCGGCCTCCCGTCCGCGCGGCCGCCGCCCGTGCGTCTCCGGCGGCGCCGACAGGGACGGCCCGGACCCACCGTCCGCCCACACCACGGTTCCGGTCACATCTCCCCGGAGTGTCACCCGCTCACCGGATCCGGGCCCACACCGCCTCGGCGGAGCGCTGCCCCCGAGGGGTCCCACGCAGTGCCTCCGCGCGCCCCGGACCGCGTGAGGAGACGTGCATGGACGCAACAGCCTTCCAGGCCGACCTGGAGACCTTCCTCACCGACATGGTGTGGACCTTCACCACCCACGGCGGCCGCAGCGCCGCCGTCGTGTGGCCGCGCGGCGAGGCCTCCGTCGTACCCGCTCTGGCAGCCGCCCACGGACAGGACGGCGCGGAGCAGCACCCCGCGGACGCCGTCGCGCACCGTCTGGGCACGCTCGTGGACCGCGGGGCCCGCGCCGCCTACCGCACCGTGCGGCCCGGGGAGGCCGAGGAGGAGACACACGTCTCGGCCGACACCTTCCTGCTCACCCTGAGCGGAGCCGTGGAGGCACGGCTCGCGCCGCTCGGACCGGGCTGGCCCGCCGGAGTCGGCCGGCTGCGGCACCGGCTCCGGGCGGGCGAAGTCCTTTATCTCCCGGCCGGGTTCAGCAGCGCGCTGTCCGTCCGCACCCCGGCGCTGGTCATGGAGCTAACACTCTCCGCGTGACGGGCCCCCGGGTCGCGACGAACCGCAGCTCACTGGTGTAGCGGGCGTCGGCGGCGTCCGGCAGCCAGAGCCGGCCGGGACCCGGATGCATCTCCGTCAGGGTGACGGCCGCGTCCGGTCCGTCCGGCACCGCGCGAACCGTCTTGGCCATGAGGTTCACCAGCGCCAGGCTGGTGAAGTCCGCCGCCATCGGCTTGAGTTCCTGAGGCACCCGGTAGAACACCCGCTCCGGCAGCCCCAGTTCGGCCCGCCATCGCAGGGCGGCGGCGAACCGGGTTGCCTCGTCCGGCTCGTGGGCCCAGACGAGCGAGGACGCCGGCCGGGACCAGGACTCGCGTGCGACCACCAGCCGGCCGACGGTCACCCGGGGCCGGTGGGCGGCCCGCGCGAACGGGCTGAACGCACTTGCCACCGCCGCGCTCAGGAACTCGCCGACCGCTTCGAGGAGCGGGATGCGCGTCCCGTCGCCGGACCGCACCACCAGCCCGTCGGCCTCCCGGTGCACCCGCAGCCCGCCCGCCGGCAACGGAGTCCCGGGCACCTCGGCGGCGTCCTGCCCCTCCGCCCACGACCAGTAGCGGTACGTCGGGGAGAGCAGCGCCGACGGCGGCGCCAGACGCGAACTGACGAACAGCGAGTCCTTCGGCGGTACGGCGTACACCCGGCGGCCCGCGTGGTCCACCTCCGCCGCCCGCAGCAGCCGTTCCGGGTGCGGGTGCCGGTCGACGAAGGCCCGTCCCTCGACGGTGTTGGTGGCCACGTGCAATTCGCCGAGCACCCCCTCCCAGGCGCCCTCGGCCACCGCCCCGGGGCCGGCCGCCGCGATCATCAGGTCGGGGCAGTGATGCGTCGCGGCGGCCCAGGGCAGCGGTCCGGCCGGGAACTCCCGGGCCACGCCCGCGGCCAGTTCGGCGGCGCCCACCGTGTGGCGCGGTGCGTCGGGCAGCGGCAGCACACGCCGCCAGCGGTCCTGGAACTCCGCGACGGCCTGGCCGACCGGTGCCGGCAGGCTGCGGTGGTCCGTGGACAGGCCGTCGGCCGCCAGCGCCACCAGCCAGGCCAGCGGGACGCCTCGCTCGCCCGTGCGCCGCGTCTCGCGGTCGTACAGGGTGTCGAAGAGGCGCCGGTAGCCGTCGGCGACCCGCCGTACCAGCCAGTCGGCGCTGTCCAGGAGCAGCCCGAGGGGCGCGGCCAGTTCGGACAGCAGCGGGGTGCCCAGGTCGACCCGGACGTCACGGGCGGTGTCCTCGTAGACGAGGGTGCGGCCCGCGTAGTCGGCGCCCGGCCTGCGGGTCGCGTCCCGGGCGGTGATCTCCTCGAACGCGCCGCGCAGCGCGGTCAGGGCCGTGTCCAGGCGGTCCGGGTCACCGGCCGCCGTGGCCACGTCGGACCGCAGCCGCTCCAGCCGGTCCAGCGGGGCGAGGGCACGGGCCCGCACCGCGGGGTCGCCGATCCGGGCCAGCGCGCGGCGCAGGGTGCGCTCCGGGCGGGCCTCGACGGGTCCGACGAGGTCGAGGCGGACGATGCCCTGCTCGTGCAGGCGGACCAGGGCCAGCAGCGCGGCCTCCGGTCCGCCGGGACCGGCCGCGGCGGCGGCCACCTCGGCCGTGGTCCGCTTCCCGTCGCACAGTTCCAGCAGGGTCAGTTCGCCGTCGGTGAGCTCCCTCGGCGGGCGCCGGGGGCGCAGCAGGGTGTGCCCGCGCCGGGCGTGCGAGGTGACCGGGCGCGGCACCAGCCAGGGCAGCACGCCGGGCGTCCGGGCCACCGTGCCGGCGAGCGCGTCGACGGCCCAGTTCTCGAAGAACGTGTGCCGTTCGGCGGTCAGCGCGGGGCCCGGACGTACCGCCAGCGGGCCGGTCCCCTCGGTGCAGCGGGCCCAGCCGACGGGCCCGAACCAGCCGATGGTGTCGTTCTTCAGGGTGTAGCGCTGGAGGTAGGAGGCGACGACGAGTTCGTTGCGGCGGCCCTGCGCGTTGCGCGGTCCGCCCGCGGCCGCCTTGTCCAGGTGGTGATGGGCCACGGCCTGGTTCTGCCAGAGCACCGCCTCCCGGAAGGCGGGGTCCTGGGCCGTCCGCCGTACCGCCGCGCGCAGGTCGTCCACGGCCAGGTCGTAGGCGTGCTTGTAGTCGGCCACGGCCGTCGCGTCGCCGGTGGCGGCGAGGTCGGCCGCGGCGGCGAGACGGGGGCTGGCGAGGGCCGTGAGGTCGGCGGCGGGGAAACCGGCGCCACGCAGCATCACGTCCCGCCACACGGCCCAGCCGGTCGTGCCGAGCGGGGCCAGGTGCGCCGGCGGGGGCTCTCCGGCCCGCGACGCCAGCTCGGTGCGCTCCTGTCCGGTGGCGGCCGAGCGCAGCCTGACCTCGAACACCCAGTGCGTGACCGGGTTGCCCCGGCTCCACAGCAGGCGCCCGCCGACGAGGGTGTCGCCGCGTCCGGCCAGTTCGCCGTGCCAGCGGCGGAAGTCCGGCGACCGCCACAGGGCGAGCGGGACGTGCCGGTCGGCGCCCTCGCGGCGGTCGCCGGGGCCGGCCAGCGCGAGGGCCGCCGTGACCGCGCCGGGCAGGTCGTGGGCGACCGGCACGGCGAGCGTCTCCGCGAAGTGCAGCAGGTACTCGTTGCGCTGGGCGTCGGGCGGGGAGCCGAGCACCGCGCGCCCGCAGTCGTGCCAGGCGCCCCACTTCACGTTGGTGACCAGGCCGGGCAGGGTGGCGAGGTCACGCGGGACGTAGAAGAGGATGGCGTCGGCCGCGTGCATCGCCTCCTCCTCCCAGGCGACCTGCCGCGGGTACGGGGGTTCGGGCTGCCCGTCGGGTGCCTCGGGCAGGAACACGGCGAGGCGGCCGTCGCCGGTCCACCGTTCGCGCAGCAGGCGTTCGGCGCGCGGACGCCAGGACTCCCGTGCGGGGTCCCGGGGCGTGGGGCCGCACAGGTAGAGGGAGACGGACCAGTGCTCGGGCCAGGGCTCACCGGCGTGGATCACGGTGACGTCGTGGGACACGGGGGGGTTCCTCTCGGGTCGGGGGAAGGAGCCCGGGCGGCGCGGTGCGGGGCGCCGCCCGGACCGGTCAGCCGTGGCCGCAGGGGCGGGGCGTGGCCTGATCGGCGAGCGCGCGCAGGTCGGGCAGGTCGAAGACGTCCTCGACCTCCAGGTGGAAGCCCTCGGCCCGGGTGAGAGCGGTCAGCCGCAGCGCGGTGAGGGAGTTGCCGCCCAGATCGAAGAAGTTCTCCTCCGGAGCGACCGGCCGATGAAAGATCTTCTCGGCCGCGGCGAGCACCGCGCTCAGCGCGGCATCCGCCCGTCGGCCGCCCGCGCCGAGGGAGGACTCCCCGGCGCCGGGGTCCCCGCCGGACACACCGCTTACCGCACCGCCGGCGGACGCCCCGCCGCCGACGTCACCGTCGGGGGTGCCGGCCCGCAGCCCCCCGTCGGACGCCCCGACACGGGCGTCCTCCTCGGATCCCCCGGCACGGGGGCCGCTGCCGGACGCCCCACCGTGGGAGCGGCCGTCGGATCCCCCGGCACGGATGCCGCCGCCGGACGCCCCACCGTGGGAGCCGCCGCCGAATACCGCGCCATGGGAGCGGCCGTCGGACGCCCTACTGTGGGAGCCACCGCCGGATACCGCGCCGTGGGAGCCACCGCCGGACGCCCCGCCGTGCGAGCGGCCGTCGGACACGCCGCCGTGGGAGGCGTCGCCGGGGGTGCGGGCGTGGGTCGCGGCTTTCTCGCACGTGGCCTGTACGGCCTGTCGGTCCGTCTTGCCGCTGGTCAGGCGGGGGAGGGCGGGCAGCACCACGAGTTCGGCGGGCAGCATCGCCTCGGGGAGCTCGGCCACGAGCAGGCGTCGTACCGCCGCCGGGTCGAAGGACGCGGGGTCGGCCACCGTGACGGCGGCGGCCAGCCGTACCGTCTCGGGATCGCCCGCGTCCAGCACCACCGCGACGGCCTCGCGGATCCCCGTCCCCGGCAGGCTGAGCAACCGCTGTTCCAGTTCGCCCGGTTCGACGCGGTGACCGCGGATCTTCACCTGGTCGTCGGCACGGCCCCGGAAGTACAGGCGCCCGTCCGGGCCCGAGCACACCAGGTCCCCGGTCCGGTAGGCACGCGCCCCGTCGGCCGACGGTACGGCGGTGAACCGCTCCCGGGTGGTCTCGGGACGGTTCAGATAGCCGGACGCCACCGAGTCGCCGATGACGAGGAGTTCACCGAGGACGCCCTCGGGCACGTCGGCTCCGTGCGCGTCCGTCACCAGCACCCCGCTGTTGGGCAGCGGCCGGCCGAGCGGCACGTCGTTCCCCTCGTCACCGCGGACCACGTGGTAGGTCGCCCAGACCGTGGCCTCGGTGGGGCCGTACATGTTCACGAACACGGTGTCCGGGTAGGCCGCGCGCAGCCGTTCCAGGAGCGCGCCGGGCAGCCGTTCGCCGCCCAGCAGCCAGTAGCGCGGGGCGATGTCCCACCGCCCCAGCGGGTGGCCCAGCTCCCGTGCGGTGAGCAGCTGTCCGGCCCGGGAGGGGGTGCACTGGCGGTGCTCGTACGGCAGCCGGTCGGCGGGCGTCTCACGGACGTCGGCCGAGCGCAGCTGGACGTGCCTGCCGTGGGTCAGCGGCCAGAACATCTCCACGAACGAGATGTCGAAGGACGGCGAGGTCTCGGCCAGCCAGTCCCCCTCCGTGGCGCCCGGCAGGGCCAGGGTCATCGCCTGCAGGAACCCGGCCAGGTTGTGCTGGGTGACCACCACGCCCTTGGGGCGGCCGGTGGTGCCCGAGGTGTACATCACGTAGGCGGGTTCGTCCGGATCGGGGCGGCCGCCGGGGAGCGCCGCGCTCCCGGCCGGGTCCGGGGGCAGGGCGTCGGTCGTGAGGACGTCCGGGGCGGGTGTCCCGGCGAGGAAGGGGGCACCGGACGTGCCGGCGCCGCACACCGTCACCGCGGCGCCGGAGTCGGCGAGCACGAAGCGATTGCGTTCCGCCGGGCCCCCGGGGTCCACCGGTACGTAGCACAGGCCCTCCTGCCAGATCGCCAGCGCCGTGGCCACCTGCCAGGAGTCGTGGCCGCAGGCGACCGCGACCCGCGACCCGCGCGGCAGCCTCCGGGACCGCAGCGCGGCACGCGTCCGGCGCACGGCGGTCGACAGTTCGGCATACGTCCAGGTGCGGTCTGCGTCGCTGAGCGCCGGGGCGTCCGGGGTGTGCGCCGCCGCCCGCTCGACGAGTTCGACGACGGAGGGCGCCGGTGCGCCGGCGGTCGCCGGACGGCCGCCGAGGTGCCGTCGCACCTCGGCGGTGCGGTCGGCGTCCAGCAGGGCGAACTCCCCGACCCGCCGGTCCGGTTCGGCGGGCAGCTCGGTCAGCGCGCTCACGACGGCCGACGCGAGCTGGGGTGCGGGCGGCCAGGGGACGAGCCCGCTGCGCCAGTCGAAGAGGATCAGCCCGTCGTCGGGGCCGAGTACCACCTCCACGTTCAGCGGGGCGCCGGGTTCCGCCGACCGCCGGGCGGCCGTGCCGCGCTCGTCGGTCCCGGGCGGCAGGGCGCCGTCACGGAAGGCGAGCACCAGGTCGGCGTAGGCGCGGGTGCCCGGCCGCCCGGGGCGGGTGGCGCCGCCGGCCGCGGCGAGGTCGCCGACGGCGGCGAACTTGCGTCCGTGCAGGGCCAATGACTCGGCGCGGACCCGGTCGACGAGTTCGCGGAAGGTGTCCGTCGAGGCACAGGGGATCGTGGTGGGCACGACGTTGAGGTAGAGGCCGATGGCATCGAAGCCGACGGCCCGCAGGTCGCGGAGCGTCATCGGCACGCCGACGACGGGGGTCCGGTCCGGCGCCAGCCGGTGCAGTGCGGCCAGCACGGCGGCGTGCGCCACGGAGACGGCGGAGGCACGGGCCCGCCGGGCGGCCAGCCGCAGCGCCGCGACCGTCTCCGGGGCGAGCCGCACGGCGTGGTGGGCACGCGCCGAGGGATCCGCGGCGGGGCGGCTCAGCAGGGCTCCGGCCGGTTCGGCGCCGGACGGCCGGGACGGCCTGGTCCCCTCGGCACCGGGCGGCGGGGAGGCTTCTTCCGCAAGCGGCGGAAGTGGCCGCCGGGACGCCGCCAGGAGCGCCTCCTGGGCCCGCCGGTAGCGGTCATCGTCGTCCTCGGGGACGGCGTCGGGGTGGGTCAGGAAATGCCGCAGGGCCCGGCCGAGCAGCAGCACGGAGTGCTCGTCGACGAGCGCGTGGTGTACGCGCAGCGCGAGCACCGGGCCGCTGCCGCGCAGGTCGAGACGGGCCGTCAGCAGCACGGGCCCGAACGGCGCGAGGCCGTCCGCGTCCGGGTCGTCCTCGCCCAGGGTGACCCGGGTGGTCGCCTCGGGCAGGTCGTCGTACCCGCGCAGCTCCTGCAGGAGCAGGTCGGGGGTGTCGTGGAAACGGACGCGCAGGGCCGTCGCCGAGCGCAGCAGGGCGGTCCAGGCCCGTTGCGCCTCGGCCAGGCTCACCACGCCGTCCGCTCCCCCGTCGCCGTCCAGCGGGATCCGGACGGGCAGGGTGCCGACCCGGTGCCGCTCGGACAGGAGCGAGGCGATCAGCTGGGCCGCCTGGTGCGGTGTCGCCGCCGGCGTCGGCGCCGGTTGCGGGGCGGAGTTCATCGGGTCTCCTCACCGGCCGCCGTGCCGCCGAGCACGGAGCCGATCAGTCGGTGGGCGAGGTCCAGACGCTCCCGCCGGGACAGCGGGACGAGCGCGGGCCACAGCGTTTCGAGGGCCGCGCTCCCGCCCCCGACGGGCTCCGCCCCGGCGGAATCGGCCGTCATGGCGGACACGGGCGCCGTCGACGGGGGCGCGGTGGGCACGGCTGCCGTCGGGACGGGTGCGGCCACCGCGAGCGCCGCGGCCACCGTCGCCCCGGACGCGGGCCCCGTCGCCCCGGACGCGGGCACCGTCCGCCCGGCCGGCTCGAACACCGCCGGCGCGGCCACGGCCGGCTCGGACACCGTCCGCTCGGGCGCGGTCCACTCGGACACGGCCGAATCAAACACCGCCGGCTCGGGCACCGTCAGCGCGGACGCGGCCGGCTCGAACACCGCCGGCTCGGGCACGGTCCGCTCGGACAAGGCCGAATCAAACACCGCCGGCTCGGACACCGTCCGCTCGGACACCGTCCGCTCAGGCACGGCGCCCGCCGTGGGCCGTCCCCGCTCCGCGAGTTCCGTCAGTCGGCGCTGGTCGACCTTGCCGCTGGAGTTGTACGGCAGGGTGTCCGGGTGGTGGATCGTCAGATGGCGCAGCTGCGCGGGGAGGGCCGCGCGGACCGCCTCGTCCGTCGCGTCGGCGGGGGTGCCCGCGGCGAGGGAGACGAACAGGTGCAGCCGGGAACCGGCGGGCGAGCCCACGGTCAGCGCCACGGCCTGCTCGACACCGGGCCGGCGCAGCGCGACGGCCTCGATCTCGCCGAGTTCGAAGCGCACCCCGGCCAGCTTGAACTGCCGGTCCCGGCGCCCCGAGTAGTGCAGCCGGCCACCACTGTCGAGGTGGACGACGTCGCCGGTGCGGTACACGACCGCGCCGTCCTCGGCGTAGGGGTCGGCGACGAAGCGGGCCGCGGTCTGGCGGGGCGCGCCCGCGTAGCCGGTGGCCACCCCGTCGCCGCCGACCCACAGTTCGCCCTGCTCGCCGGGCACGGCGAGGGCGCCGTCGGCGGTGACCACGCGTGCGTAGCCGTAGGGCAGCGGGCGGCCGATCGGGGGCAGTGCGGCGCCGCCGGGGTCGACCCAGCCGGCCGTGGCGACCACGGTCGTCTCGGTCGGGCCGTACATGTTCAGCACCTCGAACGGCACGTCCTCGGGAAGGGCGTGCAGCCGGTCACCGCCGGTGGAGATGCGGTCCAGCCGGCTGCCCGCCGGCTTCGGCACCCGGGCGAGGAGTTCGGCGATCGGCGTGGCGACGAAGGCGTACTCGACACCCGCCTCGGCGAACCAGCCCGCCAGGCGCTGCGGGTCGGCGCGGAGTCCGGTCGGCGCGAACCGGATCCGGGCACCGGCGTACAGGCCGGACCACACCTCGAAGGCGGAGGCGTCGAAGGCGGCGTTGGCGAGCTGTCCTACCACGGTGTCCGGGCCGAGCCGCAGTTCGCGCACCGCCCACGCGGCGAGCCGGTCCAGGGCCGCCCGGGGCACCATGACGCCCTTGGGCTCGCCGGTGCTTCCGGAGGTGAACATGATGTAGGCGGGGGCGGCGCTGTCCCCGTCGGGCGCGGTCTCCGGGGCGGCCGCGGGGCCGGCGTCCCACTCGGCGGCCAGCCCGGTCCAGTCCAGCAGGCGCGGCGCGCCGTCGGGCCCGTCGAGGGCGGCGGCCAGGTCGTCGGGGACGCCGGGCAGGCGGACGACGGTGGTGCAGCGGGCCTGGGCGACCATGGAGGCGAGCCGTTCGGCGGGCTGCCCGGCCTCCAAGGGCACATAGGTGCCGCCCGCGTGCAGTACCGCGTAGGCGCAGGCGAAGAAGTCGGGTGTGGCCGTCCCCAGGATGCCGACCACCCCGCCCGGCCGGGTCGGCAGCCGCCGGGCCGCCTCGCCCCAGGCCGCGAGCCGTCCGTACGTCACCTGCCGGGCGCCGTCGTCGAGGGCCACCGCCTCCGGCTCGGCGGCGGCCCGCGCGGTCACCTTCGCCACCAGCGCGGTGGCCGGCGCGGTCCGCGGCTCGGGCAGCAACTGGACCCAGGTGCGCAGCCATTCCAGCGTCCCGGTCCACAGCGCCCACAGGTCGTCCTGGCCGACCGCGCCGTCCTGGGCCTCCATCAGCAGCTCGACGCGGGTGTCGTCGCCGGTCCCGGACGTGACGGCGACGACGTTCACGGGGAACTTGGCGGCCCCGTTGAACACGCCGAGCTGGACGCGTGCGGTGGCGCCGGCCAGCTCGACCTCGCGCTCGACCTGCTGGTGCATGCTGAACGCGGCGCGCACCACGGCGCTGTCACCGCGCCCGTCGGTGCCGCCGACGGCCTGGACGACGTCGGAGAGGGGTACGGCGGAGCGGTCCATCGCCTCGCGCAGGGCGCCCCGGGTGCGGCGCAGGGTGGCCTCGGGCAGTTCCCCGGGCCGCCGTTCCACGACCACGGGGACGGTGGAGACGAACATCCCGACGGTGTCCTCGTGGCCGGGCGGCCGGTTCTCCACGGCACTGCCGAGGACGGCGGCGCCGACACCCTCGTACTGGGTGAGCGCCTGCGAGAAGGCCGTGAACAGGGCGGTGAACAGGGACACCGACGCCCGCCGGGCGCCCTCCCTGACCTCGCGCAGCAGGGCGGGGGGCACGGGCAGCCGCAGGAAGGTGTCCCGGCCACTCGCGGGGGTCCCGGCGTCCAGGATCCGGCCGGCGGCCTGCGCGGCCCGTTCGGCGACCTCGCGGACCTCGCCGGGATCGGCGGGGGTCTGGGCGGCCGCGTAGGCGAAGTAGCGCGGATCCGGATCCGGTTCGGCGGTGTCGTCGTCGAGGCTGCCGAGCAGGGCGACGAAGGACTTGCCGTCGTGGATGAGGTGGTGCTCGGTGTGCACCAGCACGGCGCGGCCGTCCGGCAGACGTACCAGCACCCAGCGCAGCAGCGGTCCGGTCCTCAGGTCGAAGGCGCGGTCGGCGCCGCTGAGACGGACGAGTTCCTCCGGGGAGGCGGTCGGCTCGGGCAGGTCCACGACGCTCAGGTCGATCTCGGCGTCGGTGACGTCGGCGGCGGGCACCGCCTGCCAGGGCTCGCCGTCGTCGAACAACAGCCGGGTCCGCAGCACCGGGTGACGGTGCAGCAGCCGGCCGAGCCGGACGCGCAGGGCGGCGGGGCGGGGCGCCTCGGCGAAGTGGAACAGGGCGTGGAAGACGTAGCGGGAGGAGTCCGGGTCGAGGAGGGACTGGTACCAGATCACGCGCTGCTGCCAGGTCAGGGGCGCGCGGTCGGCCGGCGCGGGGTCCGCGGCGCGGTCGGCCGGGTCGGTGCGGGGGCGGGCGGCGACGTCGTCCAGGAGCCGCCGCACGCTGGCGGCGTTGAGCAGTTCGTGGGCGCCGAGGGCCAGTCCGTGGGTGCGGCGCATCCGCACGGTGACCTGCGCGGCGTCCAGGGAACTGCCGCCCAGGGCCGCGAACGGGACGTCGAGTGACTCCCCCGGGGCGAGACCGAGGGCCTGCCTGACGTCGTCGGCCAGACTCTCCACGACGGCGGTGGCCGTGTTCGTTGTCATGCGTCGCTCTCCTTCATGGGTGTCGTTCGACGGCATCGACCCGCGCGGGGCGCGGGCCCGGGGTACCGGCGGGAGATCCGGACCGGTCGGGACTCGGGGCCGCTGGGTCGGACCGGTCGGGGACCGGGGGTGGGGCGTCGATGGTCGAGGTGGGGCCCCGGGGCGGGTTGTCGGTGGTCGCGGCGGGGTCGTGCGCAGGTGGACTGTCGTCCGTGAGTCCGGGATCCGGGGCGTCGTGCGCGGCGGCCGGTCGCAGGGCAAGGCGGAGGGCCAGCACGGCCACGGGTACGGCGGTGAGGGCGACCAGCTCGGCGGCGGAGGCCCAGCGGGACGCGACGCCGAGGAGCAGGAAGACGGCGAGGGCGACGGCCTGGGAGCCGAGGCCGGCGATCGAGGTGACCGTCGCCCGGGCCGGGCCGGAGATGGCGTGCTGGAGCCGGGCGTCGGCGACGATCTGGGCCAGTCGCAGCACCCAGTAGAACGCGGCGATGCCGAGGAACCCGGCCGGCCGGCCGGTGAGCGCTCCGGCGGCCAGGGCCGCGCCGCCCGCGCCGAGCAGGACGGCCAGCAGGCGGTCGCCGGCGCCGGCCATGCGGCCGCCCGCGAAGCCGCCCGCCGCCATCGCCGCCCAGGGCAGCAGCAGGAGCAGCGGCACGGCGGCGGTGGGCGTGCCCGCCTCGCGGGCCAGCACCGGGAGGTACTCGTCCACCACGCCGAGGCCGGTCAGGACCGCGGCGAGCAGCACTGCGGAGCGCACCCGTGGGGCGCCGCGGACCTCGGCCAGTCCGGCGCGCAGCACGGCCAGGTATCCCCGCGGGTCCGGCGCCGGTCCGGCGGACGCGCCGGGGGTGCGGGCCGGGCGGCCGAGGGCGAGGGCGGTGGGGACGGCCAGCAGCGTGAGCAGTACGGACACCCAGCCGGCGGCCGGGTAGCCGCCGAGCAGGACCAGCGGGGTGGGGGGGGGGGGCCGGGGCGCCCCCCCCCCCCCCCCGGCGCCCGCCCCCCCCCCGCCGGGGGGGGGGGGGCCGCCGGGCCCGCCCCCCGGGGGGGGGGGGCCCCCCCACCGGCCCCCCACCGCGCACGCCTGGACGACGGCCACCCGGCTGCTGACGTGTGCGTACCGGTCGGCCCTGCCCTCGGCGGCGAGTCCGTCGTAGAGCAGGGACTGGAGCGTCCCGGAGGTGAGGGCGGTGCCCGCACCCCACAGGACGAAGCCCGCCGCGAACGAACCGAGCGAGGGCAGCGCGGTCCACAGGGCGAACCCGGTGCACTGCGCGAGGGCCGCGGCGGCCAGGACACGGTGGCGGGGGAAGCGGTCGGCCAGGGCCCCGGAGGGCACCTCGCAGACGAAGGTGGTCACCGTCCACACCGCGAAGAGAACCGACAGTTCTCCCGTGGAGACCCCGTGCGAGGTCATCAGCAGGGCGTAGACGGCGTACAGCGGGAGGAGTTCGGTCAGGCAGGTGTACAGGTACACCGGGCCGACGCGGAAGGAGCCGGAGGGCGGCAGCTGGGGCATGCGGACCTAATAAGGCATGGAAGGACGCTAGCACGGAGGCGTCGGGCGGGCGGGACGGTCGACGGACCGGGCGGCGGACCGCCCGGAACCGGCCGGTGCGACGGACCGGCCGGAGTCAGCCGGTACGGCGGACCGGCCGGAGTCAGCCGGTGCGGCGGACGAGGAACGGTCCGAGCGCGAGGGCGTCGAGCGGGCTGCGGGCGAAGGTGGCGAGCGCGTCGGCGGGGGTCCATACGACCGGCTCGTCACGGCCGTTGAAGGACGTGTTGAGCACCACCGCGTGTCCGGTGTGGTCGGCGACGCGCCCCAGCAGCCGGTGGTAGAGCGGGTCGTCCTCGGCGGTGACCGTCTGCGGGCGGGTGGTGCCGTCGACGTGGATCACGGCGGGCATAGCGGCCTGTCCGGCCTCCGGCACGGGGGTGGTGACGATCATGTACGGCAGCGGGGTGTCGTCGCCGAGCAGGGTGGCGGCCTCCTCCAGGCGCATGCTGGGCGCGAACGGCCGCCACCACTCACGGTCCTTGACGGTGAGGTTGATGCGGTCGCGCTTGGCCACCGGGAAGGGCGCGGTCACGATGGAGCGGTGGCCCAGCGCCCGCGGGCCGCCCTCGCCGCGACCCTGGTGCCAGCCGACGATCTCGCCGCGGCCGAGCAGTCCGGCGACCGCGTCGGCGATGTCGGCGGGCTCGGTGTGCCGGACGCCCTGCTTGTACAGCACCCGGCGCACGGCGTCGGCGTCCCACTGCTCGCCCCAGGCGAGGGTGCCGGTCATCGGCGCGACGGTCTCGCCGTGTTGAGCGGCGACCCAGCCGGCCGCGCCGAGGCTGACGCCCTGGTCGCCGGCGAGGGGTTGCACGAACAGGTCGCGCACCTCGGGCAGCCGGGCCAGCTTGCCGTTGAGGGTCGCGTTGAAGCCGACGCCGCCGGCCACCAGCAGGGTGTCCTGACCGGTCTCGCGCAGCAGCCGTCGGGCCATCGTGACGACCGAGTGTTCCAGGGCCTCCTGGGCGGTGGCGGCGAGGTCCCGGTACTCGTAGGGGTCGCGCTCGGTACGCCGGACGTAACGGCCGCGCTCGCGGTCGTAGTGGCGGCCGGTGCGGTTGGGCGGCAGGGCGCTGGTCTTCTCCAGGTGGGCGAGCCAGAGCCGCAGGGTGTCGGTCTCCTCGTCGGTGCTGCCGGTGGACAGCAGGGAGCGCGGTACCGGCCCGACGGCGTACCCGTCGTCCAGGAAGGTCAGTCCGCCGCCGAAGGTGAGGTCGCCGGGGGTGCCGTAGGGGGCGAGGCCCATGGTCTTGCCGGCGGCGTCGGCGCCGAGTCCGGCGTACTGGCAGACGGCGGCGTAGAAGTAGCCGAGCGACCAGCCGGGCGGGACGGACTCCAGCACCTTCAGCTCGCCGTCGACGGCCGAGGCGAGGGTGGCGCTCTCGCACTCGCCCTGCCCGTCGAGGACGAGGACCGCGCCGTCCGGACGCCCGGAGAAGTAGTAGGCGCTGGCCGCGTGGGCGGTGTGGTGCGGGACGAAGACCAGCTCGGGGTCGCGGCCGCGCGGGAACAGTTCGCGCGGGAGGAGGAAGTCCAGCGCGGTGGCGGTGTCGGGGAACCAGTCCAGTCCGCGCCGGGTCAGCAGCGAGGGCATGTCCCAGCCGTGCGCGACGACGTCGATGTCCTCCAGGGCGAGGCCGCCCTCCGCCAGGCAGAACGCGGCGGCGTGCAGGGGTGCCTCGCCGTAGCCGTGCTTGTGCCGGGTGAAGCGTTCCTCCTCGGCGAACGCCACCACCTTCCCGTCGACCAGGAGGCAGGCGGACCCGTCGTGGCTGGCGCCGGGCCAGCCATTCACACCGAGAATTCGCATGACAAGTCATTCCCTTCGAACGGCCCATGGGCCCGGTAATTGACGGACGACGACCGGTGCGCTAGAAATTAGCAGCGATACCGCGCCGAAGAAATAGGCGCCGGCCTCTTTCCTTCTCCGAGACCGCACCGAGCGGAAACCCGCCGGTCAGCCCGGTCTGTTCTCTGCACTTTCCCGTTTTTCTGCATGCCTCGAAAACCGCTGGACACTTCCGATTTCCACGCGCGAGAAACCAGAAGAAAGGGCACTCCATGCTTCGTTTGATCATGCATCCGGAAAGCACAGCCGACGTTCCCGACGAGGCGGACGTCCCGGCCGAGGACTTCCACCAGAGCGCCGGACGCTTCCGGCTGCTGGCGGGGCGCGGCGATCCGGTCCGACTGCTGCGGGTCGGCGGTCCCGGCGGCCGGTGGGCCACGGCGCTGCTGGAGGACGCCGGCCGGGACGGCTGGTTCCTGTGGAAGGGACCGGCCGGCACCCCGCGCCCAGAACTGCTGTCCGCCCTGCTCAGCGGCGTGTCCCAGCTGGGTCCCGCCACCTTGGTGCTGCTCCCCGAGTGGGACTTCCCCGAGGTGCTGGAGGCCGCCGGCTACCGCCCCGCCCCGCCCTACGCCACCGGTCTTGTGCCCACCCACGGCGGCGCCGAGGCGATCCTCGCCCGAATGCGTCCGAGCACCCGCAGCCGGGTGCGCCGCGCGCTGCGCAGCGGTCTCGAATTCGCCGCCGACCCCGGCCGGATAGACGAGTTCTACGACTTCTACGCACCGGCGATGATCCGGGCCGATTCACCCGACCTCGCCCCCCTGGATCTGCTGCGCGATCTGCTGACACACCCGTCGGTCCACCTTTTCACCGCGCTTTCCGAGGGGCGGGTGGCGGCCGGATCCATATGTTTCGAGAACCGGAGTTCGCTGGAGGCCCGGTTTGTGGCGACGCATCCGGACCACCGCGTCGACGGTTCGATGAACTACGTGCATTTCGAGACCATCGAATGGGCGGCGGACCGGGGTCTGGCGCATTTCGATCTGAGCGGCATATCCACCGGCGAGGCGGACGGCAAGACGGCCGGGATCAACCGGTTCAAGCTCGGGTTCGGCTGCTCGGTCCTGCACTACCCCACCTACGCCCGCTCGGCCGGCTGAGAGAGGAAGTCCGTGCGACTCGTGATCGACCGGGACGTGCCCGTCCCGATGCGTGACGGTGCGGTGCTGCGGGCGGACGTGTACCGCCCGGACACCGCCCGCCCCCTGCCCGCCCTCCTCCAGCGGACCCCGTACGACAAGGGGGCCTCGGCGGGGGGCCGTTCGCTGAACTGGATGCGGCTGGTCGAGGCGGGCTACTGCCTGGTGGTCCAGGACGTACGCGGCCGGTACGCGTCCGGCGGTGTCTTCCGGCCGTTCGCCGACGACGCGGGCGACGGCCGGGACACCGTCGAGTGGGCCGCCCGCCAGGCCTGGTGCGACGGCGCCGTGGGCATGCTCGGGCGGTCCTACGAGGGCGCCGCCCAGTGGCACGCGGCGGCCGCCGGGCCGCCGGCGCTGCGGGCGATCGCCCCGCATGTCGCCGCGGCCGACCCGTACGACGGCTGGACTTACCTGGGCGGCGCCTTCCAGCTCGGGTTCTGTCTGCACTGGGTGCTGGGCGACCTGCTGCACGGCCAGGTCGGTCGGGCCGGCGGCATGGACGCGGACGTCCGCGCGGTCGAGCGGGCGCTGGACGGCATCGACGAGCTGTACCGGGCGCCCTGGCGGGCGCTGCCCCTGCTGGACCGGCTCGCGCCCTACTACCGTGAGTGGCTGGAGCACCCGGATGCCGACGCCCACTGGCGCGGGCTCACCGCCGCCCCGGACGCGCGACGGCCCCCGGCGCTGGTCGTCGGCGGCTGGTACGACATCTTCCTGCCGGGCACCCTGTGCGGTCCGTCGCCCCGGCCCGGAGACCGGCTGGTGGTCGGCCCGTGGTCGCACTGCGTGACCGGGGGCGTCTTCCCCGAGCGTCGCTTCGGACTGGCCGCCGACGAGGCGGAGTTCGACATGACGGGCGCTCATCTCGCCTTCTTCGACCACCACTTGAAGCACGACCCGGGTGACGCGGGCCCGGCGGTACGGGTGTTCGCCGGCGGGGTGGACCGCTGGGTCTCCCCCGCCGGTCGGCCCGGCGCGGACAGCACGCCGCTCGCGCTGCACCTCGGCAGCGACGGGGACGCCCGCACCCGGCACGGCACGGGCGTACTGCGGTCCGAACCGCCCCGGCGGAGCGGCGCGGACACGTACCGGTACGACCCGCGCGACCCCGTCCCGACCGCCGGCGGGGCCACCTGCATGACGGGCCTGCTCGTCGGCGCCGACTGCGGCCCGCTGGACCAGCGCGCCGTGGAGGACCGCCCCGACGTGCTCTGCTACACCGGTCCGCGGCTCGACGCGCCCCTGGTGGTGTCCGGGCAGGTCGTCGCGGAGCTGTACGTCTCCTCGTCCGCGCCCGACACCGACTTCACCGCCAAGCTGGTCGACGTGTACCCGGACGGCCGCGCGGAGATCCTCTGCGACGGCGTCGTCCGGGTCGGCCACCGGGCCCGGCGGGACGGGGTGCGTCCGCCGGCCCCGGACTCGGTCCACGCCCTGCCGGTGTCGGCCGGGACCGTCGTGCATGTCTTCCAGCCCGGGCACCGGGTCCGGCTGGAGGTCTCCAGCAGCAACTTCCCGCGTTTCGACGCCAATCCGAACACCGGCGGCACCCCGCTGACCCTGGCCGACGCCCCGGTCGTCACCGCGGTCAACCGGGTCCACCACGGGCCCGGCCGGCCCTCGCGGCTGCTGCTCCCGGTCTGCCCCGGTCTGCCGGACGCTCACGACGCCGCCTGAGGCGACGGCTCGGGCCTGGGCCCGCCGTCGCGGTGGAGGACGGAGAGGTCCCTGAGCGGGACGATCCGCCGCCCGGCCCGCAGGTGCGCCCGGCGCAGCCGCTCGCGCTGGGCGGGCGTCAGCTCGGTGCAGTGCTGCGGGATCGCGCGCAGCATCCGGGCCCGGGCGGCGGTGGCCGGGTACCGCGGCCGTACCCGGTAGGGGTCGCGCAGCAGGTGGTACAGGGTGCCGGTGTGGAACGCCGCCTTGAGCAGGGCGTAGTAGGCGGCGGCTCCCGCCCCCTTGTGCCGGGCGCAGCCGACCAGGGTGCGGGTCGCCTCGTACAGGCGCCACAGGACGGGGACGGCGGGCGTGGTGAAGACGCCGGTCTCCTGGGCGATGCCCTCGCCGACGCCGTAGCGGAAGTAGCTGCGCATGTTCTGCAGGCCGACCTGGGCGTCGTGGAAGATACGGGCCTCGGGGACGTGGCGGACCGGGATGCCGGCCAGTTGCAGCCGGAAGTCGAACTCGCGGTCCTCGCACCAGTGGATCAGGCCGTCGAAGTGGTAGCCGCCGATGTGCTGAACGATCGCCCGGTCGTAGATGAGCGGCGGGGAGAGGGCGCTGACGTACTCGCCCTCGTCGTACTCCCGGACCCGGGCGGTGAGTCGGCTCATCAGGCTGCCGGACTCGCCGTACACGACCTGTCCCTTGACCACGGGGTCGGTGGCGACGGCCGTGGCCATCATGCGGACCACGCCGGGGGCGAAGGTGCAGTCCGAGTCCATCAGCAGCAGATAGCGTCCGCGCGCCGCCTCGGCGCCGGCGTTGTAGGCGGCGCCGAGGTTGCCCGCGTCGGGGATCTCGGTGACGGTCAGCGGCCTCGGGTGCTCGCGCAGCAGGCGGCGGATCTCGTCGGTGGCGCCGTTGAGGGCCAGCACGATCTCCACGTCCTCGTCGACCGAGTCGATGCACTCGAGGATCCGTACGTCGTCGCGGAGCGCGATGATCACGCTGGTGCCGGCGAGCACCTCGTCTGGGCTCGGCGTGGCGGTCATGCCAGCTCCCCGGTGTCCGGGACGCCCTGCGGCCCCTCCTTGCGCAGCACGTAGACGTGCGTGGTGTGGCCGGGGGTGAAGCCGTCGCCGTCGATGTCACGGACCCGGACCGTGCGCAGGCCGGCCACCCGGCCGAGCTCCTCCATGGTGAACGGGTCGACCACGTACTGCACATGGGTCTCGCGCCACAGCAGGCCGTCCGCCCCGTACAGGGAGAGCACCGAGCGACTGCGGGCCAGCACCGGGTCCCAGCGGTGGGTGCGGTGCAGCCGGACTCCGTCGCGGCTCTCCTCGTGCTCCAGGTCGCGCCAGTCCTCCTGGAGGACCTTGCGGGAGGAGTAGTCGAAGACCAGGTGGCCGCCGGGGCGCAGGGCGGCGGCCGCATGGCCCAGGCAGTCGGCGAGGTCGGCGGCCGTCAGGTAGTTGAGGGCGTCGAACCCGGAGACCACGAAGTCGAAGGAGTCGGGCTCGGCGGTGAAGCGCGCCATGTCGCCGACGATGCGCAGCTCGGGCGGGATGCCGCCGTGCTCCAGCATCGCCGCCGAGCGGTCCAGCGAGGTGACCTCGCCCTGCGGGACCAGGTCGGCCAGCACCCGGCTGCCCATGCCGGTGCCGGCACCGAGGTCGAGGACGCGGACCGGGCCGGGGGCGGCCAGCTTGGCCAGTTCGGCCCCGATGCCCAGGCGCCAGGTGTCCTCGGCCATGGCGCCCTCGAACAACTCGTAGGTGTCGGACCAGTGTTCGTACGCTGTGGTCATCGGCGTTCCTTGTCAGTGGGGGTCGGCAGGTGTCAGCGGGTGGTCAGTGGGGCGGTTCGTACGGAGTCGTGGGCGCCCCGGAGGGGCCGGTGAGGCGCAGCGGCAGCCGGGACAGCACCCGGGCGGCCAGGGCTTCGGCGGTGGCCACGTCGGGGCCGCTGGTGATGGTCCCGGCCAGTACCTCGTCGCCGCCGCGGTAGGCGGGCAGGACGGTGCCGGGGGCGAGGTCCAGGCCCCAGAAGACGTCGTGGACGCCGGGAGTGCGGGCGAGTGCGTCCAGGTCGCCGACCGAGTCGACGGTGCCGCCGTCGGCGGGCAGGTACCGCTGGACGACGGCACGGTCCCGGGTGGGGCGCAGTTCCTCTGGGACCAAGGGGCGGCCGAGGGCCAGGCGGACGGCGTTGGGCAGCGGGTCCACTCCGGTGGCGAGCGGCATGACCTCGGTGGCGATCCGGGCGCCGGTCAGCCGGCAGGTGATCTCCAGCAGGTACACCCGCCCGTCGGGGGTGCGCAGGATGTCGGTGTTGACGACGGCGGTGGTCAGGCCGAGCGCGTCCACGCCCCGCTGGACCGTCCCGACGACGTCGGCCCGCTGTGCCGCGTCCAGGACGCTGGGCAGGGTGTCGCCGCCCTCGAAGAAGTGCGGGAAGAAGCGCTCCTTCTCGCCGTACTCGCGGTCGGCGAACCCGGTGACGTGCAGCAGGCCGTCGACGGCGAACCCGGCCACGGTGTGCTCGGTGCCGGACAGGTACTCCTCCACCACGACCCGTCCGGTCGGGCTCAGCGCGAGCGCCCGCTCGACCGGCTCCCGCGCACGCTCGCGGGCGTCCAGCTTGGCGACGCCCAGGGAGCCGGTGCGGTCGCTGGGCTTGACCACCGCGGGCAGTCCGACGCGCTCCAGACCGGCGAGCGCCGCGTCGACGGTGGTGGCGACGGCGAACCGGGGCACGGCGAGTCCGGCCCGGTCCAGCGCGGCGATCCTGCGGTCCTTGAGGGTGCACAGGTCGGCCACCTCGACGGGCACGCCGGGGCAGCCCAGCTCGGCGGCCAGGCGGGCCACGACCGGTGGATTGTCATATCCGAGGGTCATGACCCCCGATATTCTTCCCAGTCGCTCGGCCCGAATTACCGAGAGGACGCTCCCGAAGTCGTCCGGGTCGGCTCGCAGATGAATATCGGCGTGTTTTTCGACGCGTTCGGTGATCAGGTCCGTCACGACCACGGTCCGCACGCCTATTTCTTTCACACGGGCGAGCGACCTGTCCATTCCGGAGCCGATCCCGCATATCACGAGAGTTTCGGTCACCTGGCCACGTACCAGACCCGCTGGGTGTCCTCGCGCACCGGTTCACGGTCCAGTCCGGCGTAAGTGTCCACGCTGGTGAAGCCGGCCGCGCGCAGGGCGTCGGTCACCGTCTCCGGGTCCAGGCCGCGCTGTGGATGCACCTCGTGGATGCGGTGCCAGCCGCCGTCCGGGGTGCGGCGCACGACGGTGACCGTGGTGTCCACCCGCCCGCTCGCGGCGTCGTAGGGGTTCTCCCAGACCTCCAGGACGTCCTCGCTGTTCTGCTCCACGTACACCCTGCCTGACCAGGCACGTTCAACGAACCAGACGGGGTGGGCGTCGAGGATCGCCAGGCCGCCGTCCGCGGTGGCCGCCCGCAGGGTGCGGGCCGCGCGGCGCAGATCGTCCTCGTCGACCAGGTAGTTGAAGGTGTTGTAGGTGCAGGTGACCACGGAGTGCGGCCGGTCGGGGCGGTACTCCCGCAGGTCGGCGCGGGTGAACTCGACGGTGACTTGGGCCAGGCGGGCGGCGGTCTCGGCGTGCCGCAGCATGTCCGCCGACTGGTCCACGCCGGTCAGCCGGTCGAAGCGACCGGCCAGCGCGACCAGCAGCGTGCCCGTGCCGCAGCCCAGGTCGAGCAGCGATCCGGCACCGGCCCGGTAACAGGAAATCAGATCGGGCAGCTTTTTCGCCACTTCCTCGGTGAAATCATTGTACGGCGCCCCGGCATAAACATCGGCATACTCTCCGAAGAAATCGCCGCGTGATTCGTATTGCATCACGACCGCTCCATTCAGTAGTCTCGATTTTCGTGCCGGGCGCTTCCAGGCCCGCCATTTCCTTTTCATTTCCGGAGGGAGATTTCGCATGCGCACGGCGAATGAGGGAAGCCACTCCGAAGGGCTTCCGCTGCTGTCCGACCAGATAGACCGCCTGGCGATCCAGGAGTGGGTCGAGCAGCATGACCTCGGGGTCGAGGTCCGTATGTTCGGCCGGGGCTTCCGGCTGACCGGCCCCCTCGACATCGACGCACTGGGCTCGGCGCTGACCACGCTCGTCGCCCGCCACGAGGCGCTGCGCGTGGCCTTCCCCGACCGGGGCCGGGCCGGCCGCCAGGAGATCCGGGCGCCCCGCCCCTTCGCACCGCACCGCGAGGACCTCACCGGGCTGCCGGAGGACGAACGGCCGGCCGAGGCCCTGCGCCGGGCCGGCACCTACCTGAGCCAGAACCTCGACCTGGACGGCGGACTGCTCCTGAGCGGTGTCGTCTACCGCCTGGGCCAGGAGGACCATCTGCTGGGCCTCGCGGTCGACCACCTGGTGGTGGACGGCCAGTCGTTCGAGATCCTGGTGAACGAGCTGTGGGAGCTGTACGCCGCGGCCGTCGAGGGCCGTGAGGCCAAGCTGCCCGAACAGCGCTTCACCTACGCGGACTTCGTGCGCTGGGAGGCGCAGTGGCTGGGCCGCGACCCGAGCCCCCGGCAGTTGATCGCCCGCTTCGCGGAGCTGCTCGACGGCATCGGCACCAACGCCCCGGTGCACCTGCCCGGGATGCTGCGCGAGACCAACGACCGCTACGCGGTGGGCACGTTCGACGGTTCGCTGCCGCCGGAGACCTGCGAACTGCTCACCCAGTACTGCCGGTCGGCCCGTGCCACCCCGTTCGTCGTGCTGTTCACCGCCTACCTGTGCGCGCTGCACGCCCGCAGCGGGCGCAGCGACCTCGCGGCGCTGATACCGGTGACCCGGCGCACCGAGGAGCACCTGCTGGACCTGGTGGCCTTCCTGTCCACCTACGCCACCGTGCGAGTGCGGATCAACCCCGCCCAGACGTTCAAGGAGCTGAGCCGCACGGTCCGCTCGGCCGTGCTGGAGACCCAGCGGCTGGGCCAGGTGCCGGCGCCCGAGGTGACCTCCGCGCTCGCCCCGCACATGCTGGGACGGCTGCTCGAACGTCCCTGCACCTTCTTCGACGTGGCGCCCGGCGGCTGGAGCGGCGGCAGCCGCGAGGCCGGCGGTCTGTCGGTGGAACCGACCGAGGTGCCCGGTGACCAGCACCAGATCGAGAGCCTGGAGGTGTTCGCCTCGGTCGACGACAGCGGCGTGGACTTCACCGTGCTCTTCCCGGCGGACGTCTTCGGCGAGGAAGGGGTGCGGGATCTGGCTCATGAGTTCACCTCCTTGGTGCACAGGTTCCTGAGTGCTCCGGACACGGCGATCGCGGACGTGCTGCGGACGGACTGACGACCGGGCCGGGCCGGGCCGGGGACCGCACGGTCGGCTCCCGGACCGGCCCGGCCGGATCAGGGCCGGAAGCCGGCCGGGGCAGGGACGGGCGTGACCATCCGGATCACCTCGAAGGCCTCGCTGTGGCCGTGGCCCGCGCTGGTGACGGCCCGGTAGGACGCCAGCCCCCGGACCGCCTCGTCCCAGGCGGCGTGCCGCAGCTGGGACCGGTAGCAGCGCATGGCCGCCACCTTCAGCTCGATCTGGTCGGTGACGTCCTCGGTGTACTGGGCCTCGCCGAGCGGGGCCCAGACCTCGTAGCCGAGCACCAGGGACGGCGGCGGGGAGGGCGGCCCGGCCTCCTCGAAGAAGTCGGACTCCGCCATCCACAGTGCCTCCAGGCCCAGCCGGTGGACGGCCCGGTGCTCCACGTCCCCGTCGTCGCGGTGCGGCAGGTACACCCGGTCCGGGCGCACCTCGCGCAGCACCTTGACGACGGCCAGGTGCAGGCGGCGGTCGGCGGCGAAGTCACGGGACGGCTCGTCCAGGGTGATGCACCGCTTGACGCCGAGCACCCGGCAGGCGTCGGTGGTCTCCGCCGCGAACTCCTCGGCCCCGACCTCCCGGTCGCGCAGTCCGCGCTCCCGGCGGATCACGATGACGACCGTGACCTCCGCGCCGGACTGCGCGAGCTTGGCGATGGAGCCACCGCAGCCGATGACCTCGTCGTCGGGGTGCGGGGCGATCACCAGGACCCGGGTCACCGGGCGGCTCCGCCCGGGGCGCCGTACCCGGCCCAGCGGGCCCACTCGGCCGTGCGCTCCATGCCCTCGTCCAGTGTGGTCCGGGGCGCGGTGAGCACCTCGGCGGCGCGGGCGGCGTCCGCGCGGGCCGGGCTGGCGTAGAGGGCCTGCTCCCAGTCGGGGACGGCCCCGCCGGTGGCGGTGCCGCTCGGGGCGGGCAGCCCGCGGATGCCGCGCAGCCGGTCGAAGAACGCCCCCCAGTCCGGCTCGTCGGGCCCGTTGACGAGGAACTTCCGCCCGGCCGCCGCGGGTTCGGTGAGGGCGGCCAGTACGGCGTCCGCGACGTCGTCGACGTACACCGCGTTGCAGGCGCCGCCGGCACCGGTGACCGGCAGCTCGTCGAACTCCGCCGCCGGGCGGGTGAGTTGCGCGGTCGTCCACTGGCCGCCCCAGGGCCCGTAGACCACCCCGGGCTGAATCACCACGATGTCGGGGCCGTCGCCGTGCGCGGCCAGCACCAGCCGTTCGGCGGCGGCCTTCTGCTGCTCGTACTCGCGGTCGTCCGGGTCCTCGGCGAGCGCCGGGGCGGTCTCGTCGAAGCGGGTCAGCCCGGTGGTGTCGTAGACGTCGACGGTGCTGACGTGCACCAGCCGCTCCACACCGGCGAGTTTGGCCGCGGCGAGCAGTTGCGCGGTGCCGTCGACGGTGGTGCGCCAGCGGTCCGCCACCTCGCCCTGCGACCCGAACGCGCAGTGCACCACCAGGTCGCAGCCGTGCAGGGCCTTGCTCAGGCTCTGCGGGCTGTCCAGGTCCACGGTCCGGAAGGCCAGCCGGTCCTGCGGCAGCACGGAGAGCCGGGCGACCCGGCCGTAACCGCGCACCAGGGCACGGACCTCGGCCCCGGTGCCCAGCGCCAGCCGCTCCACCACGCGTCCGCCGATGAACCCGCTGGCGCCGGTGACCGCGATGCGCCTGCCCGCGAAGTCGTTCATGCCACGCTCCTCGAAGTGGTCCCGGTCAGCGTCGTCCCGGTCAGCGTCGTCCCGGTCAGCCAGGGCTGGGCCAGCGGGCGCCGCGCGGGCCCCGTGTAGCACTGCTCGATCAGCCGGGCGACCCGCAGGCCGTCCTCGGCGGTGGCGTGCGGCGCCACGTCCGCGCCGGAGCACACCGCGGCGAAGTTGCGCAGCTGCTCCACGAACAGGTCGTCCCACTCGTCCTGGGCCGGCGGTACGGCCCGTACGTCGCCGCGGTGCAGTTCCTCGCCGGAGGCGGTGATCAGCGTGCACTCGCCGGCCGGGAAGTCGGTGCCGACGCTTACCTCGGCCTCGGTGCCGGTGACGACGCAGCTGATGCCGAGGGCGCGGACCCTGCTCAGCTCCAGCACGGTCTCCACGCCCCCGATGCGCAGGGTGGCGACGGCGTCCGCCTCGACCCCGCCGAGGCTGTCGTCCACGTAGTCGACGACCTCGACGTCCGGGCCGAGCCACCACAGCAGGATGTCGAAGACGTGGGAGGCCGTGTCGGTGAGGACACCGCCGCCCGCGAGCCGGCGGTCGAACATCGACCAGGAGACCGGCTCCCAGCTGTAGGGGTGGCCCTCGGTCCAGCGGACCCGGGTCACGGTGCCCAGGCCGCCGTCCTGGATCAGCCCGCGCACCCAGGCGTTGGCCGGGAACAGCCGGCGGGGGTGGGCCATGACCAGGTGGGTGTCCGGGGCCGCGGCCGCCGCGGCGGCGAGGGCCTCGGCATCCGCGGCGGAGGTCGCCATCGGCTTCTCCAGCAGCACGTGCTTGCCCCGGGCCAGCAGGTCCCCGGCGACGGCGGCGTGCGCGGTGTGCGGTACGGCGACGACGGCCGCGTCGAAGGCGTCGGCGGCCTCCTCCACCGAGCGGGCGATCACCACGTCCTCGGCGGAGCCGCCCTGGTCGGTGTACCACCGCAGGGCGGCACGGGCCTGCTCGGGGTCCGGGTCGATCAGGGCGGTGAGCCGGATCTGCGGGACGTGCGGCAGCGCGGTCAGATGACAGGACCGGGCGGCGGCACCGCAGCCGACGACGGCCAGTCGCAGCGGTTGCATGGGCGACTCCTCGGGTGTGGTCGTAAGGGGGGTGGATCGAGGAAGAGGACGGGTCGAGGAAGGGGACAGGTCGAGGAAGAGGACGGGTCGAGGAAGGGGACAGGTCGAGGAAGGGGACGGGTCGAGGAAGGGGACGGGTCGAGGAAGGGGACGGGTCGAGGGCGGTCAGGTGGCGGCCGGGAGGGCGGACAGGTCCGCCGGGTGGGCCGGATGCGCGGGGCGGGCCGGGTGGAACACCCAGAAGTTGGGTTCCGCGTAGACGCCCTGGCCGTCCGCCGAGACCTCCAGGGGGGCGAGCGCACCGGGCACGAGATGACGGGCGGGGCCCGGCAGCGGGTGTCCGGCCACCTCCTCCCAGCGGGCGGCGGGCTGGCTGATCACCAGCGAGCGGTCGCAGGGAGCGAGCAGTTCGGCCCCCAGCGCGGCGTGGGTGGCCAGCCAGGGGTCGAACGGCGTGCCGTCCGGGCGCCGCCAGCGGGCGTACTCGGCCATCGGGACGAGCGGGTAGCGGGCCTTGCGGGTGGGGCGGACCGGGATGACCACCCCGCGCAGGCCCGCGGCGCGCGCCGTGTCCCGGGCGTGGCCGAGCAGCCGTTCGGCCAGGCCGGTGCCGCGCAGCCGGGGCGACACGCTGACGGAGAGCATGCACAGGGTGTCGGGATCGGCGCCGGCCGGTCCGTCGAACGCGGAGACCAGTACGTCGTCCGATCCCCCCGGTAGCCCGGCGACCGTGCCGTCCCAGGAGACCGGCAGCCCGTTGGCCGCGGCGACCAGCCGCCGCTCCTCGTCCAGCACGCAGATCTGGTGGGCCGGATGGGTGTCGTAGAGCCGGTGCCAGCGCCAGTTGCCGGGCGACTCCCAGCTCATGAACACGGGCATGTTGTCCGTGGTCAGCTCGTCGACGGCCGGTTCCAGCTCGGGTGCCTTCTCCAGAGTGGTGACCGTGAGGGCCGGCAGGTCCGCCATGGCCGCGTCAGCCGATCAGGCGGTTGCCGGAGCTCGCGCGCATGGTGCGCGAGCGGCGCAGGTCATGGGTGACGTTGATGCGCTTGAGCCAGCGGTCGGTGCCGTCGTAGCGGGCGGTGAAGGGCACCCGGCCGTGGACCACGCGGTGGTTGTTGACGACCAGGCAGTCCCCCTGTTCCAGGGCGACCTCGCGCAGTCCGTCGTCCACGACCGCGATCAGGTTGTCCAGGGCGCGGCGCGCCTCCGGGTCGTCCTCGGGGACCTCCATGAAGTACGGGTCCAGCCGCAGGTACGGCTCCTCCCGCGGGCCGAACAGGGCCGCCACCGGGCGGCGTTCGTGGATCAGCCGCTCGATGGTGGCGAACCGCTCGGCGTCGCCGTCGACCCGCGCGGAGTTGTTCTTGGGCAGGTGCGACTCGTCGGGCGCGATGTGGAAGCGCTCCTCGAACAGCACCTCCAGGTCGTCGTCGGAGAGCGATCCGCCGGCGTAGGAACCCACCGTGGTGGCGACCTGGTCGGGATTGCGCAGGGACGCCAGCACCAGATAGTCGCCGCGGTGCGGATGGAAGGCGTCCTCGGTGTGCCAGGTCAGCAACTCTGCGCTGCCCAGGCCAAGTTGGTCGTGCTCGTGACGGCGGACGGGGAAGATGTCGTGCACCAGCCGGCCGTCCTGCTGGGTGGTCCAGCCGAACGGCTCGCCGAGCAGCGCCGCGTAGAGCAGGACGAGGATCTCCTCGGGGAACTCCCGGTTGGGCCGGGGCCGGCCGCGCCAGTGGTCGGGGGTGGGTCCGATGCGGTCCTGGTCGAAGAGGTGCCCGCTGACCACGCAGTAGCCGGTGGGTTCGTCGACGGCGAAGGTGCGCAGGAACCGCTGGGTGCGCACCGGGAGTCCGGCGGCGAGCCGGGGCAGGTCGAGCAGGAGCGCCGGGTCGTCGTCACTTGTGTAGCGCTCCGCGACGCCGATGGTCAGCTCGGCCGTCTGCCGCGCCTCGTCCGGGGTGAGCAGCAGGACATGCCGCTCCTCGAAGGGTGTGTCCATGGCAGTTCAGTCCTTATGTTCCTTAGGTGCGGCCGGTGGGAACGGTGTCGACGCCGAACGGGGCCGGGTCCGCGCCGCCGAGAGCCAGTGGGCGAGCCGGCGGGGGGTCGGGTGGTCGAAGACGGTCGTCGCCCGCAGCCCGACGGTCCCGGGGAAGTCGGCGCGGAGCTCGGTGACCAGGCGCATGGCCAGGATCGATTGCCCGCCACCGGCGAAGAAGTCCGCGTCGACGCCGAACTCCGGGTCGTCGAGCAGGACCCGGAAGCGCCGCAGGACGGTGGGGAGGGGCTCGGATGCGGCGGAGGCGGGCGCGGGTGATTCGCCGGGGGCGGGGGCGCCGGGTGCCGGGGCCGCGCCCGGCCCGGACGGCCCGGACTCCGTCCGGCTCTCCGTGGCGAGCCGCGCGGCGAGGCCTCGGCGGTCGACCTTGCCGTGCGCGTTCTTCGGCAGGGCTCCCGTCCAGAACAGCCGCTGCGGGGCGGCCCAGCCCGGCAGTTCGGCGGTGACCCGGGCCAGCAGCCGGGCGCGCTGCTCGGCGGTGACCGGCAGCACGCCGTCCGGCGGTGTCGCCGGGGCCGGCCCGGCCGGGACCAGGCAGGCCAGCAGGGTGCTGCGGGTGCGGGCGTCCGCGAGGACGACGGCCTGGGCCACCGAGGGGTCCGCGGCGAGCAGGCGTTCCACCGAGGCGGGTTCCAGCCGGTGGCCGCGGATCTTCATCTGGTCGTCCACCCGGCCGTGGAACTCCACGTTGCCGTCGGGCAGGACGCGGCCGAGGTCGCCGGTGGCGTACAGCCGGCCGTCCCCGGGCCGGGGGCCGGCGACGAACTGCCGGGCGGTCCGCTCCGGGTCGCCGAGGTAGCCGGAGGCCAGCGAGGGCCCGCCGATGTGGATCTCCCCGACTTCGCCGGGCACCACGGGGTGCCGGCCGGGTCCGCGTACGCTCACCTCGGCGTTGGCGAGCGGCGTGCCGACGGGCACCTCGGCGGCGGCGTCCGCCAGCGGGCCCTCGTACATGGTGGAGGTCACCGTGCACTCGGTGAGCCCGTAGACGTGCACGAGCGCGGCCCGCCCGGCGCGCTCCCAGCGCCGCCAGTCGTCGGGATCCATCCGCTCACCGCCGACCAGCACCCGGCGCAGCGGGAGCGGGGTGGTCGTACCCCGGACGTCCAGCCAGTGCGCGTACTCGCGCCAGTACTGGGTGGACAGTTCCACGACGGTGACGTCGAGGTCGCGGAGCAGCGCGTGCAGGTCCTGGGGGTCCGGTACGGCGGTATCGGCACGGCAGACGACGGTCCCGCCCCGGGCGAGCACCGGGAAGACCTCCTCCACGACCACGTCGAAGCCGAGGGAGGCCAGTTGCAGCCACCGGTCCCCCGGGCCGAGCGCCAGCCGGTCGGCCGCGGCCAGGGCGAAGCCGTGCAGCGCGTCCCGTCCGATCTCGACGGCCTTGGGCTCGCCGGTGGACCCGGAGGTGAACATCGCGTACGCGGGACCGCCGGGCACGGCGGTACGGTCGCCCGGGTCGTCCCCGGGCGACTCCGGTGCCGGACCGTCCAGTTGGAGGCTCAGGTCGACCCACGGGGGCAGGTCCGTCCCGCCGGGCGCGGCACCCCGGCCCACGAGCAGGGCCGCGTCGACGCGGGCGCAGCGGGCGGCGCGGGCGGACTCGGGGAGGCCGTCCTCCAGGACGGCGAAGGCGGCGCCCGCGGCGAGCGTGCCCAGCATGCCGACCACGGCGTCCAGCGGGGCGAGGGCGCCCAGCATCACGTACCGGCCCGGTCCGGCCCCGGCCGCGGCCAGCCGTCCGGCCACGGCCCGTACCGTCAGATTGAGTTGACGGTAGGTCAGGGTGCGCCGCCCGTCCGTGAGGGCGGCGCGGCCACCATGCCGGGTCACCACCTCGCGCCAGAGCCGGGACAGGGCATCGGCCCCGGCCGCCGTGCCGGATGCCCCCGTCACCGGCCACCTCCGTCGCGCAGGAACGCGGAGAGTGTCTCCAGTCCGTCGGTGAAGTCCTTCTCGTCGCCGCCGAATCCGAGCCGTACCGCGCCCTCGACGCCGAAGGCGGTGCCGGGTACGAGCAACGTGCCGTACCGCTCCAGGAGTTCGGTGCAGAAGCGTTCGGAGTCCGGGACGCCGGGCAGTTCCAGCAGACAGCAGACCCCGCCGCTCGGGGGCGTCCAGGCGACCAGGCCCTCGTGCTCGGCGACCCATTTCTCCAGCACGGTCAGGTTGGCGCGGGCCTCGGTCCGCCGGGGACCGATCAGGGCGTCCGCCGAGCGCATCGCGGCGGTGGCGATCGTCTCCACCAGCGGGGAGAGGAACAGGGTGGTGCGGTCGCGCACGGTGAAACTGCGCTCGATCAGCTCCGGCGGCGCGGCGCACCATCCGACCCGCAGGCCGGGCAGCCCGAACGCCTTGGAGAAGGTGCCGTAGCTGACGGTCCGTGGGTACCGCGGGCCGGGGTCGGGCAGCACCGGGCCGTACCAGGCCATCTCCGCCGTCGCCGCGTCCCAGACCAGGACCGCGTCGATCTCCGCGACGCGGTCGATCAGCCGCCGGTAGGCGGTCGGGGTCAGGGTGACGCCCGTGGGGTTGTGCGGGAAGTTGACGATCACGGCCCGGGTGTCCGGGGGGATCGCCCGCTCCATGGCCCGGGGGTCGGTGTCGGCCGCGGTGAACGCGCCCAGGGACACCGGGTGCGGGACACAGCCGGCCGCCCGCGGGTAGTGGGCGAGCGAGTGGTAGAGCATGTCGGGCAGCACCACCCGGTCGCCCGGCTCGAGCAGGGTCTCCAGGGTGAGGGCGATGGCCTCGCTTGAGCCGTGGGTGACCATGACGCGGTCGGCCTGCCCGGGGAGATAGCGGTCGGCGATGGCCCGGCGCAGCTCGGGCGAGCCCTGCGAGGTGCTGTCGTCGACGAGGACGCCGTCCAGGTCCGTCGCCGCCAGGCCGGTCAGCCGGCGCAGTTCGGCGTAGGTGTAGGGGTGTACTCCGCTGGAGCTGATGTCGCGCTGCGCCTGCCCGAGCCGACGCCGGTACCACTCCTCCAGTACCGGAGGCTCCGCAGGGCGCGCCGCATTTAATTCCATTCGAGTCCGTGACACGAAGAAAACCTCATCGGATAAGGGCTCGTGAAAATCGGTGAAGAGCGAGTTCAGGCACACATAATGTGCCTCTACTCGACGGGGAGGAAATCGGTGCCGACTGCCCCAATTACATCAACAGGTGTGTGACGGTTACAAGTAACGCGAGTACGTGACAGGGTCCGCACCCGCGGTCGCACGGTCACCCCACAGCCACCTGGGCATCCGTTACAGCAGGCCGGAGCCGCGCGGGCGCGCGGGCGCCGGAGCGGCCACGCCTCGGGACGGTCCACCCGGCCGGCCGGGTCCCGGTCACTTTCCGGGGCCGTAGTGACCCGTCGAGTTTCCCATGGCACTATTGCCGCCATGCGCCCACAAATTCCGGTCGGCAGCATTCTGCGGCTGGGCGATTTCCGACAGATCTTTCTCGCGGACAGCATCAGTCAATTCGGCACGCAGATCCTGACGCTGGCCCTGCCGCTGGTGGCCGTGGTCAGTCTGGACGCCTCCCCGCTGGAGGTGGGGGCCCTGTCGGCCGCCGAGTCGCTGCCCTATCTGCTGGCGAGCGTCCCGGCCGGCGTATGGGCGGACCGGGTGCGCAAGCGCCCGCTGCTGCTCGCCACGGACACCGCCCGCGCCGTGCTGCTGCTGTGGATTCCGATCGCCTGGTGGACCGGCGTCCTCACCGCCTCCCAACTCATAGTCGTGGCCTTCGCGTTCGGGCTGCTCACGGTCTTCTTCGAGGTGGGGTACGCGAGTTACGTGCCCTCGCTGGTGCCGCGGGAGCGGCTGATCGACGCGAACACCCGGCTCCAGGTCGTCCAGTCGGTGGCCCAGGCCGCGGGCCCGGGTATCGGCGGGGCCCTGGTGCAGGCACTGGCCGCGCCGGTGGCGGTGCTGGTGTCGATCGGCGGCTATCTGTGGTCGGCGGCCTGTGTGCTGCTCGTCCGGGGCCGGGAGCCGGTGCCCGTTCGCGTCGACGGCGAGGCCGCCTCCTGGCGGAAGGACGCCGCCGAGGGACTGCGCGCGGTCCTGGGCGACGTGCTGCTGCGGCGGACCTCCCTCAGCACCGCCTGCTTCAACCTCTTCTGGAGCATGGGCACTCCGATGATCCCGGTGCTCCTCGCCGGTCAACTGGGCCTGAGCGCGGGCGTGATCGGCCTGCTGCTGACCTTCGAGGGCGTCGGCGGTCTGCTCGGCGGCGTGCTGGCCGCGAAGGTGGCCCGGCGGCTGGGGCACGGTCCGGCGATCTGGACCGCCACGCTGGTGGCCGGCTCGGGGTTCACGCTGGTGCCCCTGGTGGACACCGGCTGGCGGCTGTCCCTGGTCAGCCTGGGGCTGTTCGTCTCCTCGACGGGCATGGTCGTCTACAACGTCATCGTCGTCACCTTCCGGCAGTCCATCACCCCGGACCGGCTGCTCGGCCGGGTCAGCGCCTTCAACCGGCTGCTGGTCTGGAGCACCCTGCCGCTCGGCGCGGTACTGGGCGGCCTCCTCGGCCAACTCCTGGGCGCGCGAACGACGTTGTGGATCGCGGGCATCGCGACGACGCTGTCGTTCCTGTGGATCTACTGCTCACCGCTGCGCACCCTGCGCGACATCCCCGAGGGATACGTCCTGGGCGGCTCCCTGCCGGGCGCGGCGCCGCAGCCGAAGGCCGACGCCGAGGAATCGACGGACGGCGGGGCCCGCGAACCGGTGACCGGTGACCGGCAGCCGACGGCCGCCACGACCGACCGGACGGAGTCCGCGTGACGCTCACCGATCCCCGTGAAGTCCTCGCCACCGCCCTGGAGTCGGCGGCGATCCGCGGACTGTCCCTGCGCCCGGGGACGGCGGTCCTCAACGACGCGGGCTGGGACTTCTGGGTGGTGGAGGTCCAGGACACCGACGGCACCGAGTGGATCCTCCGGCTGCCACGCCGCAACCGCAGTGCCGACCTGATCGCCGTCGAGGCCGCCGTGCTCACGGCGGTGCGCCCCGCGCTGCCGGTCGCCGTCCCGCGCTGGGAGCACGCCGACCGCGCCTTCATCGCCTACCGCAGACTCCGGGGCGCCCCCGCCGGGGCGGAGGACCAGGACGGCCTCCGCTACGAGTGGCACCCCGCGGTGGGCGCCGGCCGGCCCGGCACGGACTATGTGACCTCCCTCGCGGCCACCCTCGCCGCCCTGCACCGCGTGCCGGTCGAGGAGGCCGTGGACGCGGGCGTCCCGCCCCGTGAACCGGGCAGGGTGCGCGAGGAGTTGGAGAGGACGCTCGGAGAGGCCCGGACCGCCGTGCCGCTCCCCGAGCGCTGGTACGCGCACTGGCGGGCCTGGCTGGACGACGACCGGCACTGGGCGCACGGCGTCCGGCTCACCCACGGCGACATGCACCCGGGACACACCCTCGTCGGTCCCGGCTCGGAGGCGGTGACCGGGGTCCTGGACTGGACGAACGCCGCCTTCGACGATCCGGCCGCGGACTTCGTCGACCAGTACCTGGCCGGCGGCCGCCCGCTGCTCGACCGGCTGTTGTCGGCGTACCGCCGCGGCGGTGGCACGATCCGGCCGGGGCTGCGGGAGCGCGTCCTGCTGCGTGCCTCGTTCCGCTGGGCCCACGTGGGGCTGCTGGGCGTACGCACCGACCGACCGCCGCTGACCGCGGTGGCCCTTGAACGCCTCGCCGCACCACCGCCGGAGCCGGGCACCGCCCGGAAGCCCATGACACCGCCGGGCCCCGCCGCCCCGTACCGACCCACCCGATGACGACACCCACCCCGCACACCGGTTCCACCGAGCCCTAGAAGGAGAACGAAGCGATGACCATGACCGACGACGTCCACGCCCAGGCCCTGAAGCTGGCCCGTACCTACCTGGGCCAGGACGGCCTGGACGGCGGCTGGTTCGAGCTGGGCGGCTCGTCACTGGACGCGGCCCGCCTGGTCAGCTCCCTGGAGCACGACCACGGCTGGGAGATCGCCCTTCAGGACCTCCTGACCGCCCCGTCGGTCGCCGAGCTGCTCGCCGCCCCCGTCACGCCCGCGGCCTCCGAGGCTTCGGAGTCACCCGCCGCACCCGCGCCCGCACCGGCCGCCGCCGCCCCGTCCGCTCAGACCACCGGGAGCGCTCCGGGCGCACCGGCTCCCGCCGAGGTCGCGGCCACGCCCGCCGCTTCCTCCGGCGTCGACGTCCTGTGGCCCGCGCTCGCCCGGCTCTCCGCGGCCGACCGGCTGGCCCTCGCCCACCGGTTGCTCGGGGAGGTGCTGCGCGAGTCCGGCGATCGGCACTGACGCCCGACAACCGGCTCAGGACACGGAGGTGAGGAACTTCAGCATCGCGTCGTTCACCTCCACGGGCCGCTCCAGATACCCGTAGTGCCCGCAGTCCGCGATCTCCGTGTACCGGCCACGGGGCAACGCCCCGGCGACCTCCTCGCACAGGTGCGGCCGTACGACGATGTCGTCCTGGAAGCCCAGTACCAGGACCGGCACGGGCACCCGGGCGAGCGCGGGGAGCCGGTCCTCCGGCTCCCCGTCGGCCACGGCCGGCACCGGGGCCGGCGCCGGGGCCGTCCCGGCGCGCTCGGCCGCCTCGAACAGGTCGAGCCAGTCGAGCATCTCGTCCTCACGGCGCCAGGTGGCGGGCGAGAGGTTGAGCACGGCGCGCAGCCAGGCCGCGTAGCGGGGAGGCAGGCGCATCCCCTCGGCCGCCAGCTCCCGCTCCGCGTCGGCCATCGCCCGGCCGGACAGATCGCCGCGCCCGCGGGTGGCCATCAGCACGGCCCCGGTCACCAGGTCCGGCCGGGCCAGCATGAGTTCCTGCACCACCTCTCCCCCGAACGAGGCCCCCACGACCCGGCACGCACCGATGCCCAACTCCCGCAGCACCTGGGACAGTTCCTCCGCGACACGACGCGGCCCCGGCGACACCGGCGGTACCGGCGGTACCGGCACCACTGACAGCTCCGACGACACCGGTGGTACCGGCGCCACCGACTGCTCCGACAGCCCCGACGGCTCCGAGGACTCCCGCACCGGTCTGCGGTCGAAGCTGAGGACCCGGAAGCCGGCCGCACGCAGCGCGGGCACCTGGTACAGGTCCCAGACCCGCCCCGGGGCCCCGCTGCCCGCGACGAGCAGCACGGGCTCCCCCTCACCCTCGTCCCGTACGACGAACTCCGCGCCCTCCACCGGCAGCGTGCGCACGCGCCCTCCTCGCAGTCGGTCCCCGCGCCGATGACCGGCCCCGCCGGCCCCCGACCAGCCGCCATGCTAGGGCGGCCCAGGTCAGGGGCCAGGTGCGGACGGACTCACGATCGCCACTTCGCACCGTTCTCCCGTTATGTCCCCTCCTCCTCTTCTTGCACGACAGCTTGATGACCGGCCTGCCGGCCTCGCTGGGCCCCACTCCCGGGCCAGGATTTCCTCCCGGAGGGCCGAACCCGGCAGACCCGGCTCTCCGGGCATCGCCCGGGATCCCTCTCCCGACTCGCTCACCCCCGGCACCGCGCACCACGAATGCGCGGTCCGGCGCCACCGGAGACGGCTACTCGCCTCACGACCAGGAGGGCTGCAAGCGAATGGACCACGCTGTCACCGCCCCGGCCGCGCCACTGAGCCGACGGGAGCGACAGGTGCTCGTGCACATGGCGGACGGGCTGACGTACGACGCGATAGCCCAGCGCATGGCACTCAGCCGGCACACCGTGGACACCTACATCCGGCGCATCCGGGCGAAGACCGGCGCGCGCAACCGCATGCAGTTGCTGATGTGCGCCCTGCCGCTCATGGCCGGCTCGGCCGGCTCGGCACCCGAGCCGACCCACCACGACTGAACAGCGCGTCCTTTCGGCCGCTTCGGCATCCCACCGAGGCCGGAACCCGATCACGGAGCAACAGAGACCGTTCCGTTGCCGTCCAAGATCACGGGGGATTCGGTACGACGGTGCGCCCCGGCACCGCAGCGCCACTCGAAGAAGAACGAAGCACGGGCAACGAGGCACCAGTACAGGAGATTTGTGATGAAGCGTCTGATCTGCGCACAGCGAATCCGGATCTGTGCGGCGGTCACCGCCCTTGTGGCATTCGGTTTCCTGGGGTTCGCCCAGCACACGGAGACCGTACGGCCGCAGTCCGTCACGACGGCGGGCTGCATCCCCCAAACCCGCTGTGACGACACGTCCTGGGGCGGCTGACCACACCAGGACAGCTCACGGGCCCGGTCACGCCGCGGACTCCCCCGCCGCGGCGCGACCGGGCCTTTGCGTTCACACCCGTCCGCGCCCACGGCGGACGTGGCAGGTCCGCGCCCTTCGCCGTCGCCTGCGCGCCGCCCCCCGCGCACGGTCACCCGTACAGGACGCAGCCCGGCAGTCCGGGAGGTGGGGCTCAGCCGCCGCGCCGCACCCGGGCCGCCTCGCGGGCCTCCGCGAGCTTGCGGGCCTCGCTGCTCTTGCGGGACGGCCTGCCACCGGAGCCGCCCTTCGCGTCCTTGGTGCTGCCCAGGCCGCGGAACGGGGCGTTGTGGTTCTTGGGGCGCGGTACGGCCGGCCCGCCGTCGAGAGGCTTTCCGGAGGGGGCCTTGGCGCCGGTGATCCGGCTCAGCTCCGCCTCGCCGGACCGCACTTTGGTGACCTTGGGGGCGACGTCGGCGTCCGACATGACCTGGCTCGTCTCGCGGCGCTGTCCCGACAGGGCGAGTGTCACGACGGTGCCGGAGCGGCCGGCCCGGGCCGTGCGGCCCGCGCGGTGCAGATAGTCCTTCGGGTCGGTGGCCGGGTCGACGTTGACCACGAGGTCGAGGTCGTCGACGTGCAGGCCGCGTGCCGCGACGTTCGTCGCCACCAGCGCGGTGACCTGCCCGTTCTTGAACTGGGCCAGGGTCCGGGTGCGCTGCGGCTGGGACTTCCCGCTGTGCAGGGCGGCGGCCGCCACCCCGCTGGCCCGCAGATGCCTCGTGAGCTGGTCGACGCCGTGCTTGGTGTCCAGGAACAGCAGGACGCGGCCGTCCCGGGCGGCGATCTCCGTTGTCACGGCGTACCGGTCCGGGCCGTGCACGACGAAGACGTGGTGTTCGATCGCGGAGACCGCGCCGGACGCGGGGTCCACGGAGTGGACGGCGGGGTCGCGCAGGTAGTCCCGCACCAACTGGTCGACATCGCGGTCGAGGGTGGCGGAGAACAGCATCCGCTGCCCGCCGGGGCGCACCTGGTCCAGGGCTTCGGTGACCTGCGGCAGGAACCCCATGTCACACATCTGGTCGGCCTCGTCCAGGACCGTGATGCGCACCTGTCCCAGCCGGCATCCCTTGCGGTCGATGAGGTCGTGCAGTCGGCCGGGCGTGGCGACGACGATCTCGGCGCCGTCCCGCAGCACGGCCGCCTGCCGTCCGATGGACACTCCGCCCACCACGGTCGCCAGCCGCAGCCGTAGTGCCTCGGCGTACGGGGTGAGCACCTCACCGACCTGCTGCGCCAGCTCCCTGGTGGGCACCAGAACGAGCGCCAGCGGCTCCTTGGGCTGCGCGCGCCGCCCGGCCGTCCGGGCGAGCATCCCCAGGCCGAAGGCGAGCGTCTTGCCGGATCCGGTGCGGCCCCGGCCCAGGACGTCCCGTCCCGCGAGCGCGTTCGGCAGTGCCGCCGCCTGGATGGGGAAGGGCACCCTCACGCCGTGCTCGTCGAGCGCCCGCAGGATCTCGGCCGGCAGCCCCAGCTCCGCGAAGGACGCCGCCGGGGGCAGAGCCGCGGTGGCGCCCGACGCCTCGGGCACCTCATCCTGCCGCCGGGCGTCGGCGCGTGCTGATTCGCTCACAGAAAGCCTTCCTCCGAAGGGACCGTACCGAGGAAGGCGCGGCGGGGACGCGGCCACGGGCCGGGGGCCACGGACCGGGCACCGACACAGCGACGCTGCAAACGCCCCACGCTAGCACGGGGCCCACCGGCCGGGCGTCCCACGGCCGCGCCCGTTCGGAGCGATCGCCACCCGCTTCGACAGACCCGCCGACCGCTACCGTGCCGGGCTCGTCACCGTGGCGAGGACGTCCTGGCCTCCCCGGTCCTCCGGCTCCGCGAACCAGCCGGACGATCATTTGTCGGACACGCTGTGCCGGCGGATGAGGGCTGCCGTGACAACGGCGCCGGCTCAGGCCCCGTTGAAATGCTCGTCGACGAAACCCGGCTTGGCGTCGTCGATCGCCTGCCGGTACCGCTCGGCGATGTGCTCGGGGTCGAACGGGGTGCCCGGCTCGACCGCCCCGTTGACCGTGAGGGTGAGGACCCGAATGCCGTCGTCGGCCAGCTGGGTGCCCAGCAGGTTCGCGACCCCTCGCAACCCCAGCTTGCCCAGGGACAACGTGGCGACGCTCGGCTGCGGCCGGTCGGCCAGACCGCCACCGGTGAACAGCAACGTGCCCCCGCCGGAGGCTTGCATGGCCGGCACCGCGACCTGGGCGGCCACCACCCCGCCGACGACGTCGACGGTGTAGGCGCTCAGCAGGTCCTCGGGCGTGGCCGACAGGAGGTCGTCGGGCGTCAGCCGGGCAACGTTGTACAGCACGACGCCGGGCGGGTTCGGGGCCGCGTAGAGCGAGCTCAACGCCTCGCGCAGCTGCCCGGGGTCGGCCGCGTCGACGCGCACGACGGCCACCTCGGCCCCGGTTGAGCGCAGGTCGGCGGCGAGCTCCTGGAGCTTGTCCGGATGCCGGGCGGCCAGGGTCACCCGGTAGCCGTCGCGGGCGAAGCGACGGGCGGTGGCGGCACCGATGCCGGGGCCGGCACCGATCACGAGCAGGTGGCGTGCGTCGGCGGGATACGGCGAGGGGGACGTGACGGCGGACACGGTAGGGGCGCTCCTTCAGGGCAGGGTGCACAGGGCCGATGGCCGTATCGTTTCGGGCCTCAAGACTGGTATCAAGTCACTGCTGATGCTAGTTCCAGAACCGAGCAGGGGCCTGCTGTCCCCCGGAGGATCCTGATGGTTGTGTACACCGTGCCGCGGCCCGAGGAGCCGGTCGTCCCGTCGCCCGGTTCCGGAGATGCCATCGGTCCCGAGAGCCGCGGCGACTCCGACGGCGCGGCTGTCCGGCGCCGGGAGCTTGCTGTCTTCCTGCGCAGTCGCCGCGAGCGCATATCACCGGGCGAGCTCGGAATCGTGGCGGTCGCTCGGCGGCGCACCCCCGGTCTGCGCAGGGAGGAGGTCGCTCAGCACGCCGGGATGAGCGTCACCTGGTACACGGCCCTGGAGCAGGCCCGCGACGTGCGCCCCTCGCCTCAGGTGCTCAACGCGCTCGCCCGCACGCTGCGCCTGGACCACGACGAGCGCCACCACCTCTACCGGCTCGCCGGTGCCGCGGACGACGCCGTGGTCACGGAGTGCAACGCCGTGAGCGCCGAGTTGCACGCCGTGCTGGACAAGCTCGACCCGTACCCCGCCTGCGTCCAGAACGGCAAGTTCGACCTGCTCGCCTACAACAGCGCGATGCGCCTGCTGATCACCGACCTCGACGAGGTGCCGATCGCACAGCGCAACTGCGTCTGGCTCACCTTCACCGAGCCTCGCTGGCGCGAGCGCGTCGTCGACTGGGAGCAGGCCGCGGCTCGCCAGGTCGCGAACCTGCGCGTCGCCATGGCCGAGCACGTCGACGACGGCCGGTGGAAGGCGCTGGTCTCGCGGCTGCGCGCGGAGTCGTCGGAGTTCGCCGAACTGTGGGACCGGCACTCCGTCCGCGGTGTCGACGCCGGTGTGCTGCGCCGGATCGACAACCCGGTGACCGGTCGCATGACCTTCACCGTCTCCAACACCTGGGTCGCGCCCGGCTCGACGACCCGGCTGCAGGTGCTGCTCCCCGCGGACCCGCACACCGTCGAGCGGCTGACCAGGCTGGTCGCCGACGCCGGCTGAGCCCGTCCCGCGCTCAGCCCGGCCCGGTCGTCGGGTCGGTCCCCCGCGGCGCAGCAGACCGGCCTGGGCGGCATCGGCCACCGTCTCGCCGTTCGCCCCTGGTCAGCGGCACATGCCCGGCGATCGGCCGCGGCGGCGGATCAAACCGTTTTGGGTCACGCCACTCCTGCGGTCCGCGGGCGGTCACACGTCGACCGCGACCCCGGTCTGTCCCGGTCGCGCATGCAGGTGGGGCAGGGTGAGCGAGCCGGCCGCGATCGCGAGCATGATCGCGGCCTGGACCGCGAGCGACACCACGAAGGCGGTGCCGACGCCGGTCCTCTCGAGCCCGACGAACAACGTGCCCAGCGTCGCCACCCCGAGCGCCAGGCCGGACTGTTGCACCGTGGTGACCACACCGCCCCCCACCCCCACCAGGTGCTCGGGGACGTCGAGCAGGATCAGCCGGAAGAGGCAGGCGAAGACGAGCGCCTGGCCGGCCCCTGCCACCACGAGTCCCGGTGTGAACGCCCAGTAGTCGGTGTGCGGCCACGTGGTCACAGTGACCAGGACGAGCACCAGGAGGCCGAGGGCGACGGCCACCGCGGCGACGGCGACGACGCGCCGGGCGTCGAACCGGGCGATGGCGCGCGGCGCGGCGAGGGACCCGGCGAAGTAGGCGACCGCCAGCGGGAGGACCGCCAGACCCCCGCCGAGCACGCCACTGTGCAGGCCCGTCTGAACGGTGAGGGCGAACACGAACATGAAGGCCCCGTAGGCGAGCATGAAGGGCAGGTGCATCGCGAAGCCGCGCCGCATCGACCGCAGCCGCAGCAGCGAGGGAGGCAGCAGCGGCACCCGCCCGGCCGCCTCGGCGCGGCGTTCGACGACGACCGTCGCCGCCGCGAGCACCGGCACCAGCGCGCCCCAGCTCCACGGGGGCATCCGGTGCCCGCGATGTCGGCGGTCACCGGCAGGCCGCCGACGAGCTGGCCGACCACGATCGCCGCGCCCGCGGCGGAGCAGTGACCGGCTCGAAGCGGAAGCATCGGGTCGACAGGGCCGACAGGCCGGCCCGACGGCACCCGCCGTTTCGCGTCGCGGCTGCTGACCAGGCGCTGGTTCGACCGTGACGAGATCCGTGGCGAGGTCCGTGACGAGGTCCCCGAGCGATGGCCGATGGTCTTGTCAGACGGCCTTGACGACGGTGCCGGTGCCTTCGAGCGCGGTGACCTCGTCGACGGGTGCTGCGGTGTCGGTGACGAGGGTGTGCAGGAGTGTGGAGGGACCGACGTAGGCGTAGGCGGTGTGGCCGAGCTTGCTGCCGTCGGTGGCGACGATGACGCGGCGCGTGGCGGCGATGCCGGCCTTCTTCACGGCCGCGTCGTCGAGGTCGTAGGCGGTCAGGCCCTGGGCCGCGCTGAGACCGCAGCAGCCTATGACGGCGGTGTCGAAGCGCAGTGCCGCCAGGGACGCGAGGGTGAGGGGGCCGGTGAGGGCTCCCTCGGCGGCCCGTGGCTGTCCGCCGGGCACCATCAGCGTGGCCGGGCCCGGGCCCTCGCCGAATACCTGGATGGCCTGCAAGGACAGGGGCATCACGGTGACCGGCCGCCGGCGCAGCAGGTGGGCGATCTCCAGGCAGGTGGTGCCGCTGTCGAGGAGGACGGTCTCGCCGTCGGCGATGAGCGAGGACACCTCGGCCGCGATGCGGCGCTTGGCGTCGACGGCCTCGTGAGCACGCAGCGCGAAGGGCGGCTCCTCGCCCCTGAGCAGGAGGGTGCGCGCGCCGCCGCGGACCCGCTCCAGGACGCCATGCCCGGCCAGCGCGTCGAGGTCGCGCCGGATGGTCATCTCGGAGGCGCCGGTCAGTTCGGCGAGTTCCTGGACCGTGATCCTTCCCGTCTCTCTGACGGCCTGCGCGATCATCCCGTGCCGGTCTGCGGTGCTCATACCGCGATTGAACACCACGCGAAACGAACATTCAATGTGTGCGAATTGACAGTATTCAACCGCTCACGATGTTCGTTACGGTGCCTGTCATGAACGATTCGCCGCGAGCCGCCCGAATAGCGACCTTTGTCTACTTCAGCCTGTGCGGAACCCTGATGGGCACCTGGGTGGTGAACATCCCCGCCGTCGAGGAACGCGTGGGCATCAGCCACGCGACGCTCGGGGGACTGCTGGTGCTGCTGGGGCTGGGAGCCTTCATCGGTATGCAGGTGGCCGGGCGTCTGACCGACGCTCTCGGGGCGCGCATCGTCGTTCCCGCCACCGGCGTGCTGTGCAGCGCGGCCCTGGTGCTGCCGGGTCTCCCCCGGGAGCCGTGGACGCTGGCAGCTGCCCTGTTGGTCTTCGGATTCTGCAACGGCTGCCTGGACGTGAGCATGAACGCGCACGCCGTGCACGTGGAGAAGGCGTACGGCCGGCCCGTCATGTCGGCCTTCCACGCCACGTTCTCGGTCGGCGGCGTCCTCGCCGCGCTCGTCGGAGCGGCCACCGCGAGCGCCGGCCTGAGCCCGGCCGCGGGCATGGCCGCCATGGGAGCCCTCGGCATCGCGATCGCCCTGGTGTCGGCACGTGCCCTGCTGCCGACCGCACCCACCGCTGCCGACACCGGCGCACGGGAGACCGAGCAGGCGCCGGCCGCCGGGCGCCGCGCCACCAGCGGGCGCATCTGGATCCTCGCCGCCCTGGCTCTCATGGTCATGCTGTGCGAGGGAGCCGCCAACGACTGGAGCGCGCTGCACCTGAAGGACGTCCTCGGCGCACCCGCGAGCACCGCCGCCTTCGCATACGGCACCTTCGCGGCGGCGATGACCATCGGCCGGCTGCTCGCCGACCGCCTCGTCGCCCGGTTCGGGTCCATGGCGATCCTGCGGTACGGCGCGGCGACGGCTGCCGTCGGCAGCACGATCGTGACCGTCTCCCCGTGGATCTGGGCCGCGTTCGCGGGGTGGGCGCTGTTCGGTCTGGGGCTGTCCGGCTGTGTCCCGCAGTTGTTCAGCGCGGCAGGGCATGCCGACCCCTCCGCCGCGGGGGCCAATGTCTCCCGCGTCGCCGGGTTCGGCTATGTCGGGATGCTCGCCGGCCCCGCGGTCATCGGCTGGCTGACCCACCTCGTCGCCCTGAACCACGCCTTCGTACTGCTGATCCTGCTGTGTGCGACCACCGCCGTGGCGGCCGGGATCCTGCGGACCGGATCCGACCGCACGCGCGAGATGGCGGCAAGCAGCCGCTGAACACCCCTCGGGATCCGGAGGAAACCACGATGATGTCCACCGACCGCGGCATCGTGCTGTTCGACCTCTTCGGGGTCATCGCCCGCCATCAACGCCCGGGCGCCCTGGGAAAGATGGCCGCCCGCTGTCACACATCCGCCGACGCCTTCACCACGGCCTACTGGGACTGCCGCCCGCCCTACGACGCCGGTCGGCAGTCCGCGCCCGAATACTGGACCGCGGTACTGCGCCGGCTGTCCCTGTCCGTCGACGCCGACACCATCGAGGAACTGCGCCTCACCGACATCGACAGCTGGTCACGCGTCGACGACGGGATGGTCGCCTACGCCCGGTCCCTCCGCGACGTCGCCGAGGTCGCCCTGCTGTCCAACATCCCCTCGGACCACGCGGACGCGTTCCTCGCCGCGCAGCCCTGGCTGCGCCATCTGGACCACGTCGCCTTCTCCGGGAAGATCAAAGCGGCGAAGCCGGCCCCGGCAGCCTTCCATCACTGCGTCGTCGCCATGCGGGCCGCACCGGCCGACTTCCTCTTCGTCGACGACCGCGAGGAGAACGTACGCGCCGCGCGGGCCACGGGGATGGACGGACACGTCTTCACCGCTCGCGACGAGCTGGCGGCCGTCGTCGACACCTGGTTGCGGTCTCGAGGACTCACGCGGAACGACACATCCGTCACCACCTGACTCCTGGACCCGCTGCTCTCCGGTTGCAGTGACCCGGTTCGGGTTCTTTACTAGTAGGTACAAATCTCACCGAAGCGTGCGGTCCGTGAGGCCTCGTGGCGGAGCATTCCGTCATCGACGAGGCGTCACAAGGTGGACGGGCATGAATGGCCGCGTGTCGGCGTGCCGTGCTCTCCGCGGGTCGGGCCGGAGCAGAACCGAGCTGGATACCGCCGTGGAAACCCTCGGGAACCGGGTCGTCGGCATCCAGAGCAGTGTCTCGAATCGCCCTCGATTTTCGAGAAACGACGAAGCGAGGAGTCGTGTCCCATGCTCGCCATTCACCTCACCCGGTTCGGGGAGCCGGAGAAGAGCCTGAAGGTGGTGGAGGTGCCGGAGCCCCCGGCTCCCACCGCCGGACAGGCGCTGGTCCAGGTCGAGTACGCCCCGCTCGACCACCACGACCTTCTCCTGGCGCAAGGTGTCTACCCCGTACGCCCCGAGCTGCCGACGGCCATCGGAAACGAGGGCGTCGGGACGGTCGTGTCGGTAGGGCCCGGTGTCGGGGAGGTCAGCCCCGGCGAGAGGGTCCTGCTTCCCTTCGGCGTCTTTTCCTGGTCCGAGCAGGTGGTGGCCGAGGCAGCGGACCTGACCGTCGTGGACAAGTCCATCAGTCTGGAACAGGCGGCGATGCTCGCCATCAATCCCGTCAGCGCGGGGCTCCTGGTCGGCCTGCGTGACCTGGCGGCCGGTTCCTGGGTGGTGCAGAACGCGGCCAACAGCGGAGTGGGCCGGTCTGTCATCGTGTTCGCCAAGGAACGAGGGCTGCGCACGATCAACATCGTGCGACGCGTGGAACTCGTGGGCGAACTCCGCGATCTTGGCGCCGACATCGTGGTGGTCGACTCGGCGGACGCCGGCGCGCGTGTGCGGGAAGTCATCGGCTCCGATCCCGTGCTGCTCGGTCTCGACGGTGTCAGCGGTGCGGCGACCGCACTGTTGCTCGACGTGCTGACCGACGGCGCCCTGCTGGCCATCTACGGGTATGTGAGCGGCCTGCCGTTCACGCCCGATCCTGACGTGTTGAGGACGAAGAACATCACCACGACGGAATTCTGGATGTACCAGGACGAGTTCCTTCCCCGGCTTCCGGCTCTGAACGCGGAGTCCGCGCGGCTGGTCTCCGAGGGCAGACTCGTCCTGCCCTCCGCTCCCGTCTACAGGGCAGCGGATTTTCCCGAGGCACTCGCGCATTTCCGGGAGAAGGGCAAGGTCCTCCTGGACTTCAACCCGCATCGCGCGTAGGCGCCGCCGCACCTGCCGCCGAGGCCGGGACCATCCCGGCAGGAAGCGGCCGGAGCCGACCACACAGCCGCCGCCGGAGCGCCGGCACGACCCCCGACACACGATTGGGTGGGCAGCATGGCCGCACAGAGCACCATTGGCATTCTCGGCGCGGGAGAGATCGGCCGGGCCGTCGCCGACAAGGCCGTCCGTCACGGACATGAGGTACTCATCGGCAACAGCCGGGGCCCGGAGACACTCAAGGCAGTCGTGGAGCAGTTGGGGCCGAAGGCCCACGCGGTGACGGCCGAGGAGGCGGCGCGGCCGGACCTCGTCTTCCTCGCGGTGCCGTTCTCCGCGGTGCCGGACCTGACCGGCCTCACCGACTGGTCCGGGAAGACGGTCGTCGACACGACGAATCAGTTCGCGGCGGCCAACCCCTGGAGGGGCCGGTACGACGTCGGCGACCTCACGGGCAGCGAATGGGTCGCCGAGCGCCTTCCCGGAGCGCGGATCGTGAAGGCGTTCAACAGCGTGTTCGCCGCGTTCATCGCCGCGGACCCCCAGCACGCGGAAGGCCGCCAGGTGGTCTTCTACGCGGGCGACGACGCCGACGCGAAGGCGGCCGTGGCGGGCTTGCTCGACGAATTCGGATTCGCCGCCCTGGACCTCGGCGGGCTACGGGAGGGAGGCCGGCTGATGCAGCTGGACGGAGCACTCAGCGCGAAGCACCTGCTGCTCATGGACGTCGGCTGACGCCCCGGCCAAGCCCCATGCACACCAGCGCACAGGAGGACGATCATGAACCGTCGTGTCGTCTACACCCGCGGCGGGTCGCCCGCCGACGTCCTGACCGTCATCGAGGAGCCCGAACCGGAAGCACCCGTGCACGGTCAGGTCCTCATCCGCACCACGGCCTTCCCCGTTCACCGTGGTGATCTCCTGGCCGTGGAGGCCTACCCCGGGACGGCACCTGAGCCGGTTCCGGTCGGTGTCGAGGCCACCGGCGTGGTGGAGGCCATCGGCCCGGATACGCGCGTGGCTCAGGGCGTCGAGGTCGGCGGCCGGGTAACGGTCTTTCCCCTGCCGGGGGGATGGTCACAGTGGATCCTGGCGGACGCCGGGACCGTCGTCCCCGTGCCTGATGAGCTGTCGGACGAGGTCGCCGCGCAGATGCTGACGAACCCGCTCACCGCGGTGATGCTGCGCCGTGAGGCGGAGCAGCACGTGGCCTTGGGATACGACGGCTATGTGGTGCAGGCCGCCGCCGGCTCGTCGGTCGGGCGGCTGGTGACGGGCGTGATGCAGTACCACAACGTGGGCCTGGTCAACGTCGTCCGCAGCGACCGCGGTGCCGCCGAGCTGCGCAAGCGGTTCCCGGACGTCCCGGTCGTGGCGACGGAGAATCCGGGCTGGGCCGACGAGGTCCGCACGGCAGCCGGCGGCCGCCCGCTCAGTGTGGCCTTCGACCCTGTCGGCGGGCAGCTGACGGAAAGCCTTCTGGACCTGTTGGCGCCGGGCGGCAGGCTGGTCGTCTACGGGGAACTCGCCGGGGAGCCGATCTCGGTGCATGCGTCGACGCTGCTCTACCAGTCGTTGACGGTGCGGGGCGCGAACCTGGGCCGGTGGCTGTGGGAGGCATCCGCCGAGAGGCGGGCATCGGACGCGGTCGCCGCGACGCTGATCGCGCTGGCGTTCAAGGACCAGTTCGACGTGGCCGCTACATACGACCTCGGCGAGCTGGCCACCGCCGTGAAGCACGTGGTGCAGCCCGGCAAGGTCGGCACCATCCTCATCCGCCCCTGACAGCCGCTGCTACCAGGGCGGAGTCCTGCAACTTCAGTTAGGGAAGCGAGATGGCAATGAACGTGGACGACGTCCGGGAGCTGGCGCTCTCTTTCGCCGGAGTGAGCGAGTCGCGTCCGTTCGCCCCGGACCGCGTGGTGTTCAAGACGGCGGCGAACAACAAGGTGTTCGCCATCCTCAGTGGCCATGAGTTCCCGGACGACCAGGTGACGGTCAAGGCCGATCCGGAGCGGGTCACCGAATTGCGGAACCGCTTCGAGGCGGTGCACCCGGCGTACAAGCTGAACAAGCGATACTGGGTCAACATCTCGTTGGCCGGCGATGTCCCGGACGAACTGATCCGGGAGCTGATAGGGGACAGTCACGACCTGGTCGCACCATGAGCCCCGCGTCTCGGCAACCCGGCAGAGGCGGTGCTGGGTGACGGCGCCGAGCGGTCCTCCAGCCGATCCGGCGCCGGATCGCTCGTGGACACGCGGGGAAGAAGGGTCAAGGCCTGCTCGGCAGCCCCGATGACAACCTCCGCTGCGGCTCCCGCCCTGCCCAGGGCCTCCAGTCCCCGCAGCACAGCAAGGAGAAGGCTCGCGAGCCCGTCCGTGTCCGCCTCGGCATCCAGCGAGCCCTCCTCCTGGGCCCGGGCGAGGCAGTCCGCCAGCTCGCTGTGCATTCCGCGGACAGTCGCAGCAATCCGCTCGGCGACGGTCTTGTCGACTGCGGCGAGTTCCGTGGCGCTCCTGGCCATCATGCAGCCGCGCCGTGCCACGTCCCTGCTGATCGCTTCGGCGACGTCGCACACAAAGCGCTCAAGCTGTGGGAGGGCCGGTCCCGGGCCGCGCAGAGCCGAACGCCAGGCTCCGATCGCGTCACTGTTGTAGGTGTCCAGAGCCCGCAGGAACAGGGCGTGTTTGTCTCCGAAGGCCCCGTACAGGCTTCCGCGTCCCAAGCCCGTGACGGCGCTCAGATCGTCGATGGAGGTGCGGTCGTAACCGTGGGACCAGAACTGGTCGCGAGCAGCCCGAACAACTTCCTCGTCGTCAAACTGCCGAGGCCGGGCCATGCGAAAACTGTACGCCGCGTACGGGGCATTACGGGGCGAAGACAGGGCGGTACGAACCTGCCCCGTGAGAAACCTCCGCCGGCAGCGGGCCAAGCCGTCTTCCGGCCTCGCATCGCGGCCACGCTGACATGTGGCGGCCGTATTCAGACCTGGACCAGGCCGCCGTCGACGAAGAGTTCGGCCCCCGTGGTGAAGGAGCTCTGGTCCGAGGCGAGGAAGACGGCCGTGGCGGCGACTTCGTCGGGGCGTCCGATCCTGCCGAGGGGAATCTCGTCGGCGAGACGGTCCGCCAGCTGCTGTTCGCCCTTTGCCGGGCTGCCCAGACCGCGGATGCCCGGGGTCTCTATCGGTCCCGGGCTGAGGGCGTTGACCCGGATGCCGCGCCCCGCGAGTTCGGCGGCCCAGGTGCGGGCCAGGTTGCGGATGGCCGCCTTGGTGGCGCTGTAGACCGTCATGGCCTGGACGCCCATCGACGCGTTGGTGGACGAGAGCACGATGACCGAGGCCCCGTCCGGCAGCAACGGGAGTGCCTTCTGGACCGTGAAGATCGTCCCCTTGACGTTGATGTCGAAGGTCGAACGGTACTGCTCCTCGGTGATCTCCTCCAGTCGCGCCAGCCCGCCGCCGCCGGCGTTGGCGACGACGACGTCCAGCCGTCCGCTGCCTCCCTGGATGATCGCGAACAGCTCATCCAGAGCGTCGAGATCCGAGACATCACTCTGTACGCCGATGGCCCGTCCCCCGAGGGCTTCCACAGCCGCGTCGAGTTCGGGTTTGCGTCGCCCTGTGAGGTACACGGTGGCGCCCTCGGCGACGAACCGACGCGCTATGGCCAGACCGATCCCGGTCGAGCCGCCGGTCACCAGGCTGATCTTCCCATCAAGCTGTCCCATGATGTCCACATCTCCCTTGTGGCGACTCGACCAGAGACCGGCTGAAGGCCCGGCGCACCGGCACGCGGCAACTACGCCCTCACCGACGGCGGAGTCCTCCGGCGTCCTGTCTCACGGGCCGCATGGTTCGGTCAGATCTGTACCTATGAGTAAAGAATCCTCGGCGGGGTGCTGCAACCGGAGGGGTACTCGCCTGCGGAGTGTCGACCTCCGGAGCGATGAAGCGAACTGAATACCACGCGACCGGCAGCAAGCGGACGACGTCGACGATGACGGGACCCCTCTCATGCCACACATCACCGCGTTCGCCAGGAACCAGTGGTACAGCTAGCACATTTTCTGAACTGCGCCTGTGCGGGGGCAATGAGGCTGTGACCTGCTAGGTCGGGTTGCAGAGGCGAGCGGAGGCAAGTGGCGACTCTGGCCCGGCTTCGGCTCGTCTCCGGTCTAGCTGTGATGGGGACGCCTGCCTCTGATCCGGGGCCAGTTGATCTTCTCTCGCCTAACGGTGGCTTTAGTGGTCGTAGGCGGTCAGTGCGCGCACGACTGGCCGGCCGCGCATGAAGCTGGCTCCCCTCATCAGGCCCGTTGGAATCGATCTTCTAGGCTGGCGCGGTGACTGATGAGCAGGAGTGGGTGCAGCCGTCGGGAGTGTGGGCCACGGCGGTGGGGGTGGCCAGGGTGCGGGCGCTGGAGACCGAGCGGGAGAACGCGCTGTTCCGCGACCCACTGGCACAGGCCTTCGCCGCCGCCGGAGGCATGTGGCCCTCCTCGCCGCCGCTGCCCGATGACGAGGCCGCACGACGCCGCCGGCTGGCCGTGTCGTTCTCCATCGCCATCAGGACGAAGTTCCTCGACGACCTGTTGCAGCAGGCCTCCGTGTCCGGGGTCCGGCAGGTCGTGCTGCTCGGCGCCGGCATGGACAGCCGGGCCTTCCGGATGGAGTGGCCCGAGGGCACCCGGCTGTTCGAGGTCGACACCGCCGCGCCGCTGGACTTCAAGGCTTCGGTGCTGCGCCAGGAGCGGGCCGTCGCGCGCTGTGAGCGGATCACCGTCGCGGTGGATCTGCGTGAGGACTGGCCAGGCGCGCTGGCCGCCGCAGGACACGACCCGGCGGTGCCGACCGTGTGGATCGCCGAAGGACTGCTGATCTATCTGCCCGAGGATGCGGTGGAGCTGCTGCTGGCCCGGATCAGCGCGCAGTCGGCGGCAGGCAGCCGGATGGGGCTGACGTTGGGCTCGCGCGGCGTGATCGAGCGCTTCGGCGCGGACGCCGTGCCGGGATCGGCGGCCTCCATGTGGGTCTCGGAGATGCCCGACGACCCGGTGGGCTGGCTGGCCGGGCACGGCTGGGAGGCCGACAGCCACACCCTGCGCGAGCGCGCTGCCGCCTACGGCCGCCCGATCAGCACCCCGCCGCAGCGCGAGGAGCGGCCCGGCGGACTGATCTCGGCGGTCCGCCGGTAGAGCGCCTCCCGGTTCCCCAGATGTGGGCACGGGGCCGCCCCTGCGCAAGGCGGCCAACTGGATGTCCCACCTCGACCTCGAACGGACGACCTCGGTGTGGTCGCACTGGCTGCGCGGCCTGGCCCGCGGTGAGTGTGTCGGCCTGCACCGTCCACTGCCGGCCCTGCTCCTCGACGGCGACGAACACCTGGTGCTTCCGCTTGGGCCGCCGGTAGGCGGCGTTGAAGGCGTCGACGTCGGTGGCGTCCGGGAGCAGGCCGGGCGGCCACGGTGTGGGCAGCGGTTGCATGCGGATCACCGTGCCGGAACGAGGAAGTACGCGGGGTACCCGATGCCGGAACGGTCGCCCGCCGACGCGGGTGTTCGGTCAGTCGGGTGAGGGCGGGGCGGTGGCAGTACCCGTGAGGGTGTCGAGTTGGGCGGCGAGGCCGGGGTGGGTGGTGGTCAGGTAGGGGCGGGTGGCGTTGAGGGGGTGTATGAGGTCGGCGGGGTCGTTGTGGGCGAGGGCCGCGTGGAGTTGGCCGAGCGGGCCTCCGGCGGCGGCGGGAAGGTCGGTGAGGGCGGTGATCTGGCCGGCGACGCGGCGCAGGTCGGCGGCGTTGCGTCGGGCCCATTCGGCTTGGGTGCGGTCGGCGGCGCGGCGTTCGCGGGTGGCCTGTACGCGTTGTTCGCCGGTGGTTCCGGCGGCGCCGGGCCGGCCTCGCAGGTAGCGGCGTTCGGCGGCCTGACGGCTGGCGACCCCGAGAGGGTGGGCGAGGTCGGCCCAGCTGGCTCCCGCGCGCCGGGCCGTTTCGATAAGGCCGGTCTCCCATCCGGCGAGTTGCTCGCGGACCTGCCGCAACAGCAGCAGGGAGGCCAGGGTCTGCTCCGCACCGGGGCTGGGGGCGGGGGTGTCGGAGGTCTCCTGCCCGGCGGCGTGCAGGGCGTCGTCTATGGCGTGCAGGGCCGCCGCTGCGGCGAGGAACGAAGCCGGGCTTCGGCCATCGGCGCTGGACGGGGCCGGCTGGTCGGCTGCTGTCACGGGCACCTCCCTCAAGTTTGTCATCGACTGGACGACACTTTGTTTGTCATCCATTGGATGACATGTTACAACGGTGTCAGTGAAGCGCATTGGCAGCAACTGCCCGAACCCGCTGGAGGTGTTTTCACGATGTTGATGCGCACTGACCCCTTCCGTGAGCTGGACCGGCTGGCGCAGCAGCTGATGGGCCCGGGCACCTGGTCGCGGCCGTCCCCGATGCCGATGGACGCCTACCGCGAGGGCGACCGGTACGTGGTGGCCTTCGACATCCCCGGCGTCAGCGCCGACGCGATCGACATCGACGTCGAGCGGAACATGCTGACCGTCAAGGCCGAGCGCCGGCCCGTGGCGAAGGCCGACGGCATGCAGATGGAACTGTCGGAGCGGCCGCTGGGTGTCTTCTCCCGCCAGATCGTGCTGGCCGACACGCTGGACACCGAGCACATCGAGGCCGACTACGACGCCGGCGTGCTCACCCTGCGGATCCCGATCGCGGAACGCGCCAAGCCCCGCAAGATCGCTATCGGCGGCGGATCCGGCCGCGGGGAGATCTCCGGCTGACTCAAGGCGACAAGGCCCGAACAACGGCGGAGGACGGGGCACCGATCTCCCCCTCTCCCGTCCTCCGCGCCCCATCGACCGAAGAAGGTGGCGGCGGTGAACCTGCGACGCGAGGCGTTCCTCGACCGGGTGAAGGAACGCGGTGAGTACGACAGCCTGCAGGAAGCAGAACGCGCGGCCCGTGTGGTGCTCGGCCTGCTGGGGGCGCACCTGGTCGGCGAGGTGCGCGCCCAGCTCGCGGCGCGGCTGCCGGAAGACTTCGCCCTGATCCTCCTCGACCCGCTGCAGAGCGCCGAGCCGCTGCCACCGGAGCGGTTCGTCCGGGCGACGGCGGCCTGGATCGAGGGGGCCACCGAGCAGACCGCGACCTGGGACGTCAGCGCCGTCCTCAGCACCGTCGCCGATACGGCCGGTGACGACCTGCTGGGGCAGATCCTGCTCCAGCTCCCCGCGGGCTACGACCTCCTCTTCGGACGCCCCCAGCCCGCCTGATCACCCACCCACCCACCCGGTGACCACCATCCCGCCAGCAGAAAGGAAACCAGCAAGTGTTCCCCGACCCGCGCGTCCCGCTGCGGCCTGCGCCCGTGATGTCGTACGAACAGATGGTGGAGAAGGTCCGCTACGAAGGCGCCTACCCCACCCGCGAGCGGGCCGAGGAGGCCATCCGTCTGGTCGTCACAGGACTCGGGCGCCAGCTGACAGGCGAGGAGCGCGTCGAGCTCGCCGCCCGTCTCCCCCTCGAAGCCGCACGCCTCCTCACCGCTCAGATCCCCGACACCCAGCCCTTGACCGGCTGGGCCTTCGTCAAGGATCTCGCCACACGCGCCGAAGCCTCCCTGGCCACCACCCGCTGGGACACCGGAGCCGTCCTCGCCGCCATCGCCACCCTGGCCGGCCCCGACCTCCTCACCCGCATCCTGCGCCAACTCCCTTCCGGGTTCGCGCTGCTGTTCGGCCGCGCCGAACTCACCCCCGCCGCCTGAGCGCACCGTGCCCACCCGGGCCTGAGCGCACCGTGCCCACCCGGCGCCGGGCGCGTTCGTCACGGTGACGCGTACACGGGTGGCAAAGACCCCACGGGACTCGTGCCACGGGCGCCAGGGCCGCAGACACCCGTTCCCCCTTCCTGGCCGTCGATCGAGGCCCTGGTCCGCCCTGGACCGGGGCCTCGTGCTGACCGCGCGCAAGGATCACCCACTCCTCATCCGGCCGGCCGGCCGGGTACGAAACGGCCGTCCACCACCGCAGGGCGAGTTCGGTGAAGGTCGGCCTTCAACACGCTGAACTTGACCGGAAACGCATCTGGTCCAACGACACCACCCACGCGATCCACGAATCACAGACCCTGCGCATCGAGCGCGTCCACGGAGCCGGAACGTCGAGGGGATCGGACTGCTGATCCTGGCGGTCCTGATCCTCGTGAGGGCGACAGCGGCGTACGTGTGGCGGCGCTCGACGCAGCCGGGAGACTACATCCCGCTCCAGGAGGCGCGGCGCTCCCCGTCGCCGGAGCCGTCACCCACCCCGGTGCGCGGGTCCTGATCCGTCACCTTCCGCAGCCGAGGCCGCCCGTACCCGCTGCTCCTCGCGAACAGAGCCGACGTCCCGTTCCAGGGGTGTGCAGCTCACGGCTGTCGCGAGGTCCTCCAAGGCCCGCTTCTGCAGTTCCGCCTCGCGCCGCACGACCTGGCTCCGGTCCCCGGCGGTGGCGTCCTCCCACGCGTGGAGCGCCTCCTCCACGCGCCCCCAGTCCGGATTTCTGCGCTCTCGCACGGCGACTGCCGCCTGCGCGGTGTCCGCCTCCAGAGCCTCGGCGAACCGCTCCGCCTCGGAGACGAAACGGCTGTCGGCCCGCGGGACGTGGCTCTCCATGAGCATCGCCGCCCGGCCGAACCCCTTGAGCGCCTCCTGCGCCTCCTGCGCCTCGCGCGACGTCAGGCCCCTGGGGCGGACCGGTTCCTGCCTGGCCCGGTCGTATGCCTCCTGCCAGGCGGCCCGTGCCTCCCTGCTCGCCAGCAGTGCCCTGCGCATGTCGGCGCGACGCTCCCGGGTCGGTTCGGCATAGCTGCGGAGCACCGCGGCCGCGTAGCGGCCGTTGGCGGCGAGCCAGTCCGCAAGCCGGCCCGGCAGCCGGGGTGTCTCCCACGCGGGGAACACCACGTAGGCCAGCATGGCCAGGGCCCCGCCGAGCAGGGTGAGCACCACCCGCTCCGGGACCGTCTGCTCCCACGCCTGTCCGCCCATGCCGAGCAGGAAGACGACGTATGCGGCAGTGAAGCACTGGGAGTAGGCGTAGCCGGTACGGATCAGCGTGTACGACAGGCCCGCCGAGACCACCGCCAGCGCGCCGGACACACGGGCGTCCGGGCTCAGGGCCCGCACCATCCCGGTGGCCAGCGCGACCCCCGCCAGGGTCCCGGCGAGACGGGCCACCGCACGCGCGTACGTCCGGTGGAAGTCCGGCCGCATCACCATCACGGAGGCGATGGGCGCCCAGTAGCCGTGGCCCAGAGGTAGCCGGGCGGCAATCAGATAGCCGAGCGTGGCCACCGCCGCCAGGCGGACGGCGTGCCGGAACACGGGCGAGTCCCGGCGGAGCTCACGGCGGACCGCCCGGACGACGACCGGGACCAGCCGCAACATTGTCGGGCGCACCAGGAACTGGGAGCCCGCGGGGCCGGGCGGCCTGGGCGTCCTCCCGCGCGCGCCGCCGCTCCTGGCGATCTCCAACGCCTCGCCGAGCAGTTCCACGAGCCGCTCGGCGGCCTGCCGCGCGGGGCCCTCCAGAACCTCGTGCTCCTCGTCGACACGCAAGACGTCCGCGCTCCCGGGCGGCACCTCGGCGGGAGTGCCGCGGCGGATCGAACGGGCGGCCGCGTCCAGGACATCGGCGGCCGCGTCGAGCAACTCCCGCGCGCGGTCCCGCCCGGGGCCCTCCGCCGGGGCGCCGACGTCCGGGTCGGCGAGCGCGGCGACGACCGGCCGAATACGTTCGGCGAGTCCCCGGGGGCCGTGGAGGACGGGGGGACGGGTGCGGGCCTGTGCCGGCGTCACGGCGGCCGCGTCCCGGGCCGTCATCAACGGCTCCGGGTCGAACGGGGCGGTCGGGTCGTGCCGCAACCGGCGTGCGTAGTCCGCCACGGCGGCCAGGGCGTCGGCGAGCGCGTCACGATGCGCCCCCCAGCGGCGGATCGGGAACAGCAGGATCAGCACGGCCTGTGTCACGCCCCCGAGTGCGATGACCCCGGCGTGCTCCAGGGCTCGCCCTACGCTCGTGGGCAGGGTGATGGTCACCAGCATGCTGCCGACCGTCGTCGCTGCGACGATCCCGGCGGTGGAACCGACGGCCCACGCCATCCCCGCGGCGAAGGCCCATACGGCCAGCAGTGGGAGGAACGTCACGAGTCGCCCCGCCGCCAGGTAGCCCACGAAGGTGCTGAGCGCCAGACCCGCGCCCGCGCCGAGCGCGATCACCTTGCGTGGACGCCAGGTGCGCTGGAAGGTGGCCCCACCCGCGGAGTAGGCACCGAGGGCGGCGGACGCGGCATACGCAGGGGAGACCAGCCACAGCGTCGGCCCGACGACGACAGCCACCCCAACTGCCGTGCGCAGCGCGAGCAGGGGCTCCAGCCGCGTCTCCTCGATCGTGAGCCCGGATCGCACGACCTCCCCGAAGGTCCGCAGCCACGTCACGGGTGTGAGCCTAGCCGGAACACCCTGCCGGGTCGCGTCGGCCTGGTTGAGGTGCGGCAGCCGTCGGGCAAGGAAGCCCTCCCCCACACGCCCCGGGAACAGGCCGGAGGCCGCAGCCGATGGACGGTGCTGCCACTGCGGGCACTGCTGAGCGTCCGCCGTCCGTCCTACCGGGCCGGAGCGCGGGCAATCGCCGTTGGATCAGATCCGGCCGGAGCGCTGGCGATTGCCCCCAGCCCCCGCCGGAGGACGGGCAGATCGCCGCCCGCCTGTTTCCTCCGGACCGGTCCGGAGGAAACAGGCGGGACGGCTGCTCCCGGGTCTCTTACCGCTTGTGGCCGTTCCCGTGTCCGTTCGGATGCAGGACCACCTTGGTCCAGCCCTCGTCACGGGCGTCGAAGTGCTCGTAGGCGGTGGGGGCCTCGTCCAGGCTGAGTTCGTGGGAGACGACGAAGCTCGGCTTCGCCTTCTCTCCGGCGATCAGATCCCGCAGCGCCCGGTTGTACCTCTTCACCGGCGCCTGCCCGGTGCCCATGTGCTGGCCCTTGAACCACATCATGCCGAAGTCGATCGGGACCTTGCCCTGAGCTTCCAGCTCCCCCTGGGCCTCCGCGCCGCCGGGGTCTTCGGGCAGGAACACGCCCACCACGCCGATGTCGCCGGTGAACCTGACCGAGTCGATCAGGCCGTTGAGCGTGAGGCTGGCGTCCTCGTGTCCCTCGGGGTCGTGCGCCTGGTATCCGACGCACTCACAGCCGTTGTCGGCACCCAGACCGAGGGTGGCCTCCTTGACGACCTCCGCCGGCTTCTGCTCGGCGGTGTTGATCGGGATGGCCCCGATCTCCTCCGCCTTGCGCAGCCGGTCGGGCTGGTAGTCGGCCACCCAGACGCGGCCGGCGCCCTTGAGGACGGCGGAGTAGGCCGCCATCAGCCCGACGGGGCCGGCCCCGAAGACGATCGTCTGGTCGCCCGGTTTGACGTGGGCCATCTCGGTGGCGTGATAGCCGGTGGGGAAGATGTCGGAGAGCATCACGTAGTCGGTCTGCCGGTCGGCGGCGTCCTCGCCCAGACGCAGCGCGTTGAAGTCGCCGTAGGGCACGCGCAGCAGTTCCGCCTGGCCGCCCTGGTAGGGGCCCATGTCGGCGAATCCGTAGGCGGCTCCGGCGAGGGCCGGTTCCGGCTGCATGGTCAGGCAGTAGTTGGTCAGACCCCGCTCGCACTGCTTGCAGAAGCCGCAGGCGATGTTGAAGGGCAGAACCACATACTCGCCGACCTGGACCTTGCGGACGGCCGAGCCGACCGCCACGACCTGGCCCATGTTCTCGTGTCCCAGGGTGCGGCCGGACTCGAACGAGGTGCGGCCCTCGTACATGTGCAGGTCCGAACCGCAGATGTTGGTGGTGGTGATCTTGACGATGATGTCGCAGGGGTGTTCGATCTTCGCGTCCGGTACGTCCTTCACGGTGACCGTTCGCGGGCCTTCATATACCGCTGCTTTCATGATCGCTTCCTTCGGTGCCGCGGCCTGACCGCAGCACGGGTGCGATGGAGAGGGCGTACCGAGCCTGACTCCCGGGAGTCGGTGCGACGGGGTCCATGGCTCCGGCATGCCTCTGTGGGCCGTTCACCCGGTTCAGGTGGAACGGTGGTGCCACCGTGGGCCTGGCCGGCAGAGCTTCGGCGCTCCGGCGGCGTGCCGTCCGAGTCCCCGTCGGCCCCCGACGCGAAACAGCCACGCACCGGTCGATCAGCGAAATCTTGTCGCTCTCCAAGCCCGATCCCAGCAACACGGTCGTCCTCGACGAACACGACCTGGACACCATCGCCACCGCCGACTGGGTCATCGACCTCGGGCCGGGCGGCGGCGACGCGGGCGGGTGGTCGCGGCGGGCCTGCCGGCCAAGGTGGCGAGGGCCCGCCGCAGCGCCACCGCGCCCTGTCTCGCGGCCCGGCTCGCGCGCTCGTGACGACGGCGCGAGGGGCTGAGCACCGGTCAGCCGGGCTCCGGGCGCAGGGTCGCGCGCGTCGCCATGCTGCGTTCCAGCTTGTGCGGATATCGCTGACGAGGTGTCCCGTCTGGGCCCATTCCACGATGAGTTCGGCGACGTGGCGCATCTTGATGTCGACGTGCTGGGAGATCTCCCGCAGGACGTCCCGGCCGTCATCGGCACGCAGGCCGGCCGGCGTGACGACGATGCCGATCGCCCTGATCGCGGGCCCCGGCCACATGCTGGTGGGCGCGGCAGACCGTGGAATCGACGCTCAGGTCCCACGTGCACCGAGCGCCCAGGTCCCGCCTCCCAGCCGACCGGTGTCGCATGCGCCGCAGGGAGGTCAGGAGGGGCGAGCGGACTGCGCCGAGAGCGCGCCGGGACCGGGTGCGCGGTCGCGCAACGCGACGGCGACCGACACGACGGCGCCACAGGAGAGGACCGCCGCGAAGCCGATCATCGCGGTCTGCACGGCGAAATGCCGCAGGGCGATGCTGAACAGGACGGAGGGCAGGCCCATGCCCAGGTACGCGACGACGAAGAACACGGCGAGGACGCCCGCGCGTGAGGCGGGCTCGGCCACTGAAACGGCACGTTCGACGCCTCCCTTGAACAGCAGCCCGGAGCCGGCTCCCGACAGGGACACGGCGACCAGGTAGAGCCAGAGCACCGGGTGGTAGAGGGCGACGGCGCACAGGACCAGGCCGACCGGGAACACCACTGCCCCCACGGTCAGGACCCGGGGCAGTGGGAGGCGCCCCAGTACCAGTTGGGCGGCCGCCGCGGAACCGAACATGAGGAAGGCCGCCAGGCCGACCACGAGGTGCGAGTCGGTGTGCAGGGTGCCGTGGAGCACGCTCGCCCCGAGGGAGGAGATCAGGCCGAGGATCGCGAAGGCGAAGGCGCCCAGCGCGCCGGCCGCGCCGAACGTCCGCCCGCCGCCGGGGCGCAGGACGAACCTGCTGGGCGGTTCGGCCGCGGGCAGCTCCAGGTCCACGGTCTCCGGGGTGGACAGCACCAGCACCAGGCACACTGCCATGGCGAGCGTGAAGATCGCCTGGGTGGTGATCAGGGGCGTGGGAAGCCATTCGGCGGCGGCTCCGGCGACCAGGGGCCCTGAGGCCAGGCCGCCGAGGTTGGCCGCGGTGGCCACGATGCCGGGCAGTACCGCACTCGTCCGTTCCGGACGGGCCTCGTGGTGCAGGTCGTGCAGGTACGTCGTCGCGGTCGAGGCCATCAGCCCCAGTGCGACACCGTTCAGGATCCTGCCCGCGATCAGCCCCGGCAGGTCCCGCCACACGATCAGTACGACCGACGCGACGATGCCGACCAGCAGCGCCGGGACGATGACGCGGCGCCGGCCGAGCCGGTCCGACAGGTGTCCCAGCCCGAGGAAGGCGGCCGCTGCGCCCACGACCATCGAGGCGTACGCCACCGTGACCGTGGTCGCGCCGAAGTGGTCCCGGGCCTCGTACAGCGGCCACAGCGGGGTCGGCGCGGTACCGAAGGCCATCAGCACGGTGAAGGCCACCGCGACGAACCAGAAGCCGGTCGTGTGCGAGGCACGGCGCCGGACGGGGGCGCGGCGCGGAAGGTCGGCGGGAGCGGGTGCGGGGATCCGGTGGGTCGGGTCGCCGGGAGCGTCGGCTGTGGGACGGCTCAGCGGCGTGGGAACGGCAGGCAGGGGTACCCCTCCTCGGGCGGAAGTGGATGGCGTTTTCCATCCTCCTCACCAGCGGGGATCAGTGCCAACGAATGTTTTTGCTGGGCTCGAGCAATGCGAGTGATACTTCTCGTGTGGAGCTACGTCAGCTGGAGCACTTCATCGCGGTCGCCGAGGAGCTGAGTTTCACGCGTGCCGCACGTCGGCTGCACGTGGTGCAGTCGGGGGTGTCCGCCGCGATCCGCTCCCTGGAGCGCGAGCTCGGCTCCGCGCTGTTCGAGCGCACGTCGCAGCAGGTCCGGCTCACCGGGGCGGGCGCGGCGCTGCTGCCGGAGGCTCGGGCCACCCTGCACGCCGCCCAGGCGGCCCAGGACGCCGTGCGCGCCGCACAGGACACGCTGCGCGGCACGGTGAACGTGGGCGCCATGGCCTCGGTCGAGGTGGTGGATCTGCCTGCGCTCCTCGGGCAGCTGCACGCGCGGCATCCGGCGATCGACGTCCGGCTGCGGCTGGCGACGACCGGCTCGGCGGGACTGGCGCACGCGTTGCTCAGCGGGGACCTGGACGTGGCCTTCCTGTCGCTGCCCGAGCACAAGCCCGCCGGGATCGACGCACGGGAGCTGGCCACCGTGCCGCTCGTCCTGGTGGTGGGCGCCGCGCATCCGCTCGCACAGCGGGGGAAGGTGGCACTTGCGGACCTCGCGGGGGAGCCCTTCGTGGACTTCCCGCCGGGTTACGGCAACCGCGAGGTGGTCGACCGGGCGTTCGCGGCGGCGGGGGTCGTACGCCGGGTGGCACTGGAAGTGCCCGACATCGACATGGGGGCGGCACTGGTCCGGCACGGTCTGGGCATCGCCTTCCTGCCCGGGTTCGCCGTTGCCCGCACCCCTGGCCTGCACGTCCTGGACGTCAACGGCACCATGCTCCGCTGGAGCATGCATCTCGGCACGTCGTCGACCCGGCGGCCCAGCTCGGCCCTGGGGGCGCTGCTCGACCTGGTCGACCTCCACGTCATCGCACTGTGACGCCAGGGCCGCGATGTCCTGGCGTCACCCGTCGGTGGTGTCCGACCCCCTGCCTCCGACTCGCTCCGGCCGCGACATCTGCCGCGGCATCCGCCGACGCTCACGCTGCCGTCGTCCACAGGCGGCGTCGGACACCTTCTCGGCCCCCTCAGGGCTGGTAGTTCTGGCGAGGCATCAGCCGGGGCCGCCCAGCACGATCTTCCACACTCGGGTCGCCACCTGGAGGTTCAGCCGGTCCTCGACGTTCGCGAGGTCGTTGCCGCTGATGTCACGGATGCGCTGGAGCCGATAGCGCAGCGTGCTGCGGTGGATCGCGAGGGATTCGGCGGTCTCGTCGTAGTTGCCGCCGCAGTCGAAGTACCGGGCCAGGGTCTCCACCATGGCCGCGTGGTGCCGGGAGTCGTAGTCGATGAGCTGCCCGAGCCACTCGTGGACGAACGTCTCCAGTTCCCGGTAACCGTTGCCAGGTCCCAGGATGCGGTAGAGGCCGAGCTCGTCGAAGAACATCGTGCCGTAGCGCTCGCGGGAGTGGCGGCGCACTTCCAGGGCGCGCTGCGCCTCCTGGTAGTGGTGGGGGATGTCGGTCAGGGAGCCGCAAGGGGCGCTCACCCCGATCGTCCCGGACCGTGTCCCGGTCTCCCGGGCGAGCGCCTCGTACAACGCGCGGGCGTGCGGCCTGTCGTCGGCGACCAGGACCACGTGGTCGGAGCGTCGGGTCAGCAGCGAACGCATGCCCACGCCAGCAGCCGCCCGCCCCACGGTCTGCGCGAAGGAGTCGTCCGCAGTCCGGTTCGGCCACTGCACCACGACGATGTAGTGGCTGCGGTGCAGGTCGTGTCCGAGTGCTTCGGACCGTGCGTAGGCGCTCGCCTCGTCCGTCCCTGCCAGGAGGTCGTCGACCAGCTCGCGGTGCAGCCTCAGCTCCACTTCGGCCAGATCGCGCAGGTGCGTCAGCTCCGGGGCGAGCGACGCGGCGGCGTGTTCCAGCGCCAGCACGGTATGCTCGTCGGCCTCGTCCCGGGCATCGACCAGGGCCAGCACGCCCAGGATCTCGCCGTGCGGGCGGACCAGGGTGAGCAGCCGGTCCTTTATCCGCACCGGCCCGGCCTGACGGGCGACGGCGTGCAGCATTTCGTCCTGGCGCACGGGGTCCGGTTCGGGATAGGGGTCGGGGCGGCTGGGGCCGGTCCAGGACCTCAGCCGACCGAAGCGGTCCTCGACCAACGCGGGCAATCCCGTGAGTCTGTGCAGTGCGCGGGTGATGGCTTCCTCGCCGCCGCTCGAGGCAGCGACGTCGGCCATGAGCGCGTGAACGGCCCGCTGGTACCCGAGCTCGGCCACGACCGAGATCAGCTGCCGCTGGAGGGATGTGCGTTCGTCCCTGAGCCGGTGCAGCTCCAGCGCGTCCTCGCGTTGGTGGCGGTGTGCGAAGGCGACTGACAGTGCAGCAGCGGTGTGCCGGACGATCGTGGCGAGCAGGAATCGCTCGGCCTCGGATGGCCGGGAGCGGGACGTCACCACGAGGTAGCCGTGGAGTCCCTCAAGTCCGCGTAGCCCCAGGGCCCGGCCCCAGGGCCTGCCGGGTACGGTCACCGGGCCGTCCTGCCCGGCCAGCTCCCGCACCCTCCGGCCCATGGCCAAAGCATGCGTCTGCCCGTTCCTCGGGCTGGGGACCAGGTCGTCGTCCTTCTTGAGGTATCCGGCCTCGGCGCGGTATGGCCCCGCGGCGGCAATGTGGTCCATGGCCAGTCGCAGGATCTCGTCTTCGTCCGGGGCGTCGAACAGGGCGCGGGAGAGCACCATCAGGTCCAGGGCGCGGGAGAGCACCACAAAGTCGCGGGGGTCATGGTCGGCTGGCGTGCGAGCGGGTGGGCGGGGCTGTCTGCGCGCGGCCGGGGGGTGCCGCCGGGCGCTGCCCCGCGAAAGGCTGCCCACCCCGTCGGGGCAGCGGTGGTACGGGCTGCGCGTCCGGCTGCCGGCCATGGGATCACTCCGTTCTCCCCGAGCCTTCAGGGAGGCGAGTGGTATTTCGCGTACCCGATCCGGGCTGGTTTATACGAGATGTCCGGATTCTTTGTCTCGTACTCGTGGGGCGACCGGACCCGTGCATTCCTGACTCGCCAGGCGCAGGCGTGGAGCCACCCGGTTCGTCACCCTGGGGAGTGCCCGAGACCCTCCGTGCGCACCGGTGGGAAACCGGCGGAGGTCCCACCCCTGCCTGAACGAACGTGATCCGGAGAGTCGACGCGGGCGCCGTACCGGGAGGAGTTCCTCATGGCCAAGGCAGTGGGCATCGACCTGGGCACCACCAACTCGGTGATCGCCGTGTGGGAGGGCGGCGAGCCGTCCGTCGTGCCCAACAGCGAGGGCAACCGCACGACACCGTCCGTGGTGGCCTTCACCGACACCGGGGAACGTCTGGTGGGCCAGTTGGCCCGGCGCCAGGCGATCCTCAACCCGAAGGGCACCATCTACTCGGCCAAGCGGTTCATCGGCCGGCACTTCGACGAGATCTCCGAGGAGGCCAGGGCGGTGGCGTACGACGTCGTCGAAGGCGACGGCGGGGCGGCCCGCTTCAAGGTGCGCGACAAGCTCTACGCGCCTGAGGAGATCAGCGCACAGGTGCTGCGCAAACTCGCCGACGACGCCTCCAAGCAACTGGGGGAACGAGTCACGGAGGCGGTCATCACGGTGCCCGCCTACTTCAACGACGCTCAGCGCACCGCCACCAAGGACGCCGGACGGATCGCGGGACTGGAGGTGCTGCGGATCATCAACGAGCCGACGGCTGCCGCGCTCGCGTACGGCATGGACAAGAAGGAGCACGAGACCGTCCTCGTCTTCGACCTGGGCGGCGGCACCTTCGACGTGAGCATCCTCGACGTCGGCGACGGCGTGGTGGAGGTGCGCTCCACCGCCGGCGACAGCCACCTGGGCGGCGACGACTTCGACCGGCGTCTGGTGGATCACCTCGCGGACGACTTCCAGAAGGAGAACGGCATCGACCTGCGCAAGGACCCGCAGGCGCTGCAACGACTGTTCGAGGCGGCGGAGAAGGCCAAGACCGAGCTCAGTTCGGTGACGCAGACGCAGGTCAGCCTGCCGTTCATCACCGCCGACGCCTCGGGCCCCAAGCACCTCACCGACTCGATCATGCGGTCCACGTTCGAGCAGATCACCGGCGACCTGGTGGAGCGCTGCCTGGGACCGGTCCAGCAGGCGATGGCCGACGCCAAGGTCGGCGAGAGCGACATCGACGAGGTCATCCTCGTCGGCGGTTCCACACGTATCCCGGCGGTCCAGTCCCTGGTCCGCCGACTGACCGGCGGCAAGGAACCCAACATGAGCGTCAACCCCGACGAGGTCGTGGCCCTGGGCGCCGCGATCCAGGCCGGGGTGCTCAAGGGCGAGGTCAAGGACGTCCTGCTGCTCGACGTCACGCCCTTGTCGCTGGGCGTGGAGACGCGCGGCGGAGTGATGACGAAGATCGTCGAGCGGAACACCACCATCCCGGTACGCCGCAGCGAGACCTTCTCCACTGCGGAGGACAACCAACCGGCCGTCGATGTGGTGGTGCTGCAGGGCGAGCGTGAGTCCGCGGCCGACAACCGCGTGCTCGGCCGGTTCCAGCTCACCGACATCCGGCAGGCGCCGCGGGGCGAACCACAGATCGAGGTCACCTTCGACATCGACGCCAACGGCATCCTCAACGTCAAGGCCCGCGACCGGGACACCGGCAAGGAACAGGGCATCACCATCAGCGAGAGCTCCAACCTGGACCGCAGTGAGGTCGAACGCATGGTCCAGGAGGCCGAGCGCAACCAGGGCCAGGACCATGCACTCCGCGAGGCCGTCGACGCCCGCAACGAACTCGACGCCATCGCGTACCAGGTCGAGAAGCGCCTCGCCGAACTGGGCGACGCAGCGCCGGCGCACGAGAAGGCACGCGCCGAGATGCTCGTGTCCGACGCCCGGGCGGCGGTCAAGGAAGAGGCGGGCGTGGAGCGTGTGCGGCCCCTGACCTCCGAACTCCAGCAGGTGCTCGCCGGGCTGGCGGCCCATCAGGGCGCCGCTGCCACGGGCGGTCCCGGCCAGGACGCCGCCACCGGTGGTCCCACCGGCGGTGGTGGCGGTGACGACGACGTCATCGACGCCGAGTTCGACAAGGGCTGAGGCGCGCCATGCCCACCTACCCCCAGGAACCCGACCGGGCAGCGTCGGATCCGGTCGAACCGGTCCCGGAAGGCGCCGTACGCCCTCCGCGCGGGGATTTGCCCCAACCGGGCCCGCCGACCCGGCCGGAAGCGACGAACGGCGAACCGGGACCCGACGCCGCCGGCCCCGCGACTGCCGAGGACGAGTACACGACCGCGATCCAGGAACTGGAGGACCGCTGGCGGCGCGCACTCGCCGACCTCGACAACCTTCGCAAGCGCCACGCCAGGGAACTGGAGCGCGAACGGGCGGTCGAGCGGTCCCGCACGGCGGCCGCCTTCCTGCCCGTCCTCGACAACCTCGAACTCGCCCTGACCCACGCCGGCGCCGATCCGGGCGCGATCATGGAGGGCATCCGGGCCGTACGCGATCAGGCGGTGAACGTCCTGGAACTGCTCGGCTACCCGCGGCACGCGGAGACCGGCGTCGTCTTCGACCCGGCCCGGCACGAGGTGGTCGGCGTCGTCCAGGACCCCGACGCCCCACCGGGCACGGTCGTCGAGGTGCTGCGCCCCGGCTACGGGGACGGCGACAGGCAGCTCAGGCCGGCCGCGGTGACCGTCGCGAAGCGGGAGTGACCGGTCATGGCACGGGACTTCTACGAGGTTCTGGGCGTGTCGCGGAGCGCGAGCCAGGACGAGATCCAGCAGGCGTATCGCAAGCTCGCCCGCAGGTACCACCCCGACGTCAACAAGGACCCCGAGGCGGAGGAGCGTTTCAAGGACCTCAACGAGGCACACAGCGTCCTGTCCGATCCCAGAACCCGGGCCCGCTACGACCGCTTCGGCGAGGACTTCCGCAAGATCCCCGAGGACTTCGACGAACGGGTCGCGGCCGGAGCGGGCGGCGGCTTCCGCGGTCGGAGGACCGCGGGCGGGGGCGGTCCTCGCGTCCGGTACACCACCGGCTTCGGCGACGACTTCGGCGCGGAGGGCATTGACATCGAGGACCTGCTCGGCTCCATGTTCGGAGCCGGCGCCGCCCCGGGCGGCGTCCCCGGAGCGGACCAGGAGGCCGAGCTGCCGCTCACCGTCGAGGAGGCGTACCGGGGCGGCCGTCGTACCGTCACGCTCGCCGGTCCCACCGGGCAGCCGCGGCGGTACGAGGTCGACGTGCCGCCGGGCGTCACCGACGGGCAGCGCATCCGGCTGGCGGGCGAGGGCGGCCGGGGCCGTGGTGACGCCGCCGCGGGCGACCTGTACCTGCGGGTGCGTATCCAGCCCCATCCCCGGTTCCGGCTGGACGGCCACGACGTGCACGTCCAGGTCCCGGTCGCCCCCTGGGAGGCGGCCCTGGGCGCGACCGTGCCGGTGCCCACCCCCGGCGGCGGCACGGCCAAGGTCACGGTGCCCGCGGGCTCGTCCAGCGGCCGGCGGCTGCGGCTGCGCGGCGAGGGCATGCCGAACCCGCGCGGCGCGAACGGCGACCTGTACGCCGAACTCCGCATCATGGTGCCGCCCACCCTCGGCGACCGGGAGCGCGAACTGTTCGAGGAGCTCGCCGCCACTTCCTCGTTCGACCCCAGGAGGACGCGATGAACGACCGACCCGCGGGAGCGGCAGGCATCGGCTGGGCCGGCGGGGGCGCCCGTCCGGTACGAACGGGCGCCGACATCACCGCCTCGACGGCTGTCCGGTACGCGCTCGTGCCCGCCCCCAGGCTCTCCCTCGACACCGTGGCCCGTCGCTCGGGCCTCCACCCCGATCTGATCCGCCGGTTCGTCGCCCTCGGCCTGGTCGACGCCGAACGCGACGCCGCGGGGCACCTGGTGTTCGACCCCACGGCCCCGGCGGTTCTCGCCCGCATCCAGCGGCTGCGCACCGGACTCTGCCTCAACTACGCATCCATCGGCCTGGTGCTCGACCTGCTCGACCGCATCAGCCTGCTCGAAGCCGCCCTGCGCGGCCGCGGCACGAGGAGTGAAACACCCCCATGGACATGAACCGTCTCACCCAGAAGTCCCAGGAAGCCCTCCAGGAGGCCCAGACCGCGGCCGTCGGCATGGGGCACACCGAGGTCGACGGGGAACACCTGCTGCTCGCACTTCTCGATCAGGAGGACGGTCTGATCCCACGGTTGCTGCAACAGGCCGGCACCGAGCCGAAGCAACTGCGCGCGGCCGTGCGCGAGGAACTCTCCCGCCGCCCGAAGGTCACCGGCCCCGGCGCGGCACCCGGCCAGGTCTTCGTCACCCAGCGCCTCACCCGCCTGCTCGGCGCCGCCGAACGGGAGGCCGGACGCCTCAAGGACGAGTACGTGTCCGTGGAGCACCTCCTGCTCGCCCTGGCCGAGGAGAGCTCTTCGACCGCCGCCGGACGCCTGCTCAACCAGGCCGGCATCACCAGGGACTCGTTCCTGAGCGCGCTCACCCAGGTCCGCGGCAACCAGCGCGTCACCTCCGCCAACCCCGAAGTGGCCTACGAGGCTCTGGAGAAGTACGGCCGCGACCTGGTCCTCGAGGCTCGGTCCGGGCGGCTGGACCCGGTCATCGGCCGTGACGCGGAGATCCGCCGCGTCACCCAGATCCTCAGCCGCAAGACCAAGAACAACCCCGTCCTCATCGGCGACCCCGGCGTCGGCAAGACCGCCATCGTCGAGGGCCTGGCCCAGCGCATCGTTCGCGGCGACGTCCCCGAGGGCCTGCGCGACAAGACGGTGTTCGCCCTCGACATGGGCTCCCTGGTCGCGGGCGCCAAGTACCGCGGCGAGTTCGAGGAACGCCTCAAGGCCGTGCTGTCCGAGGTGAAGGCCGCCCAGGGGCGCATCCTGCTCTTCGTCGACGAACTCCACACCGTCGTAGGAGCGGGCGCTGCCGAAGGGGCCATGGACGCGGGCAACATGCTCAAGCCGATGCTCGCCCGCGGCGAACTCCACATGATCGGCGCCACCACCCTCGACGAGTACCGCAAGCACATCGAGAAGGACGCCGCCCTCGAACGCCGGTTCCAGCAGGTCCTGGTCGACGAGCCGAGCGTGGAGGACACCATCTCCATCCTGCGCGGACTGCGCGAACGCCTGGAGGTGTTCCACGGCGTGAAGATCCAGGACACCGCGCTGGTCTCGGCGGCCACCCTCAGCCACCGCTACATCACCGACCGGTTCCTGCCCGACAAGGCCATCGACCTCGTCGACGAGGCGTGCGCGCGGTTGCGTACCGAGATCGACTCGATGCCCGCCGAACTCGACGAGATCACCCGCCGCGTCACCCGCCTGGAGATCGAGGACGCGGCCCTGTCCAAGGAGACCGACCCCGCCAGCAAAACCCGCCTGGAGGAGCTGCGCAGGGAACTGGCCGACCTGCGCGGCGAGGCCGACGCCAAACGCGCCCAGTGGGAGGCCGAACGGCAGGCGATCCGCCGCGTGCAGGAACTGCGCCAGGAACTGGAGCAGGTCCGCCACGACGCAGAGGAGGCCGAACGCGCCTACGACCTCAACCGCGCCGCCGAACTCCGCTACGGCCGTCTCCAGGACCTGGAGCGCCGACTCGCCGCGGAAGAGGAGCAACTGGCCGCCAAACAAGGGCAGAACCGGCTGCTGCGCGAGGTCGTCACCGAGGAGGAGATCGCCGAGATCGTCGCCGCCTGGACCGGCATCCCCGTCGCCCGCCTCCAGGAGGGCGAACGCGAGAAGCTGCTGCGCCTCGACGAGATCCTGCGCGAGCGCGTCATCGGCCAGGACGAAGCCGTCAAGCTCGTCGCCGACGCCGTCATCCGCGCGCGCTCCGGCATCCGCGACCCTCGCCGCCCCATCGGCTCGTTCATCTTCCTCGGCCCCACCGGCGTCGGGAAGACCGAGCTGGCCAAGACCCTCGCCCGGACCCTGTTCGACTCCGAGGAGAACATGGTCCGCCTCGACATGAGTGAGTACCAGGAGCGGCACACCGTCAGCCGGCTCATGGGCGCACCGCCCGGATACGTCGGCTACGAGGAAGGCGGCCAGCTCACCGAGGCCGTACGCCGCAAGCCGTACTCGGTCGTGCTGTTCGACGAGATCGAGAAGGCGCACACCGATGTCTTCAACACCCTGCTGCAGATCCTCGATGACGGCCGCATCACCGATGCGCAGGGCCGCACCGTCGACTTCCGCAACACCGTGATCATCATGACGTCCAACATCGGCTCCGAGCACCTCCTCGACGGCGCCACCGCCGAAGGTGAGATCAAGCCCGACGCCCGCGCCCTGGTGATGGGCGAGCTGCGCGGGCACTTCCGCCCGGAGTTCCTCAACCGCGTCGACGACATCGTGCTGTTCAAACCGCTCGGCGAGCGGCAGATCGAGCGGATCGTGGAGCTGCAGTTCGACGAACTGCGGCAGCGGCTCGCCGAACGCCGCATCACCGTCGAACTCACCGACGCCGCCCGGGAAGCGATCGCCCACCAGGGCTACGACCCGGTGTACGGGGCCCGGCCACTGCGCCGCTACATCTCCCACGAGGTCGAGACGCTGGTCGGACGCGCCCTGCTACGCGGGGACGTCCAGGACGGCGCGACGGTCCGCGTCGACGCCGAACACGGAGAGCTGGTGGTCACCTACGACCAGCCCGAGGACGTGAAGGGAGCGCGGGCGGCATGAGCACGATGCAGGCGACGACCGTCAGTTGTCCCAACTGCGGGCGCACCAACCGGGTGCCCGTGGCCGCGGAGGGCCGCCCCAAGTGCGGCCACTGCAAGCAGCCCCTACCGTGGATGGTGGACGCGGGCGACGACGACTTCACCGAGGTCGCCGAGCGCGCCGACGTCCCCGTCGTGGTCGACCTGTGGGCCACCTGGTGCGGCCCCTGCCGCATGGTCAGCCCCGCGCTGGAGAAGGTCGCCACCGATCTCGCCGGCCGCATCAAACTCGTCAAGGTCGACGTCGACAAGAACCCGCGGCTGTCGCGGCGTTTCGAGGTCCGGGCAGTACCGACACTGCTCGTCCTCGACCAAGGCGAGACGGTCGCCCGACAGGCGGGGGCGGCGCCCGCCCCCGCTCTGCGCCAGTGGGTGGAACAGTCGATCACGGCCCGGGAAGGGTGATCCGGATGACCCTGCACGCAGACCCTCACCTCGCGCTTGTCCGGCCGGTCCGGCCGCTCACCCCAGAAGGGTGTCAGGAGTGTCTGCTGCTCGGCTCCCCGTGGGTCCACCTGAGGCTCTGCCTGACCTGCGGTCACGTCGGCTGCTGTGACTCCTCGCCGAACAAGCACGCGCGTAGGCACGCAGCTGACGTCGCCCATCCGATCGTGCAGTCGTTCCAGCCCGGCGAGGAATGGCGCTGGTGCTACGTTCACGAGGCGTTCGTCTGATGTCCGGCGACCAGCCGCTGCCGGGCGGAGAACCGGTACCGGAGGAAGCGGACGAGGCCGTCTCCTGGGAGACCCCGGACGTCTACGGCGCGTATCCGCGCCTCACGGAGGACCAGACAGCACGTCTGGCGGAACACGGGCAACGCCGGAGCATGGCGCCGAACGACGTGCTGATCCAGGAGGGGGAGCGCTGCGAGACGTTCTTCGTCGTCCTCAGCGGTACCGTCGCCGTCGTCGAGGACTACGGCACTCCCGAGGAGCGCGTGCTGCGCGTGCACGGCCCCGGTCGCTTCATCGGCGAACTCGGGCTGCTGTACGGACAGGTGGCCTTCTACACCGCGGTCGCCAGGGAGCCGGGCGAGGTCCTCGTCGTCTCCTTGGACCAGTTGCGCCACCTGGTGTCCCAGGACTCCACCATCGGGGACGTCGTGCTGCGCGCCTGTCTGGGCCGTCGCGCGCTGCTCGTCGGACAGGGCGCCGGCTTCCGTATCATCGGCTCGCGCTACTCGCCCGACACCAGGCGGCTGCGCGAGTTCGCCATCCGCAACCGGCTGCCGCACCGCTGGATCGACCTGGAGACCGACGAGGAGGCCGAGGACCTGCTGCGCCGCTTCGGCGTCGGCCCGGAGGAGACACCGCTCGTCATCTGGCGGGACACCACCCTGTTGCGCAACCCCAGCAACGCGGAACTGGCCCGGCTCATCGGCCTGCCGTCACTGCCCGCCGGAAACCGTCACGGCGACGTCCTCATCGTCGGCTCCGGACCCGCCGGCCTCGCTGCCGCGGTGTACGCCGCCTCCGAGGGCCTGAGCACCACGGTGGTGGAGGCGATGGCCACCGGCGGCCAGGCCGGCACGTCGTCCCGCATCGAGAATCTGCTCGGCTTCCCCGCCGGCATCTCAGGCGCCGAACTCACCGAACGCGCCGTGCTCCAGGCCGACAAGTTCGGCGCCAGGATCAGCATTCCGGTGGAGGCGACCGGTCTCCTTCCCAAGGACGAGGACCACTACGTGGTGGCGTTCGCCGACGGCAGCGAGATCGCCGCCCGCGCCGTCGTCCTGGCCACGGGTGCCCGCTACCGCCGGCTCCAGGTGCCCGGCATCGAACGCCTGGAGGGAACGAGCGTCCACTACTCGGCGACCGTCTACGAGGCCCAGCAGTGCCGCACCGACCCGGTGGCCGTCGTCGGCGGAGGCAACTCGGCGGGCCAGGCGGTGCTGTTCCTCGCCGGGCACGCGCCGAAGGTGCACCTGCTGGTCCGAGGACCCAGCCTCGAGGCCGGCATGTCCCGCTACCTGGTCGACCAGGTCGAGCGCCATCCGAGGGTGGAGGTCATGCTGCACACCGAGGTCACCGAGGTCATCGGCCAGGAGGTGCTGGAGGAACTCGACGTGGTCGACAACCGCACGGGCGGCCACCGCCGACTCGCGGTACGGGGCCTGTTCGTCTTCACCGGCGCCGACCCCCACACCGAGTGGCTCGCCGGCGTCATCGCCCTCGACTCCCGCGGCTTCGTCCTCACCGGCCCGGAGGCCCAGGAAGCCTGCGCCCACCCCGAGGTGTGGCACGGCCGCGGGCGCTCGTGCATGACCCTGGAGACCAGCCTGCCCGGGGTCTTCGCGGTAGGGGACGTCCGCAGCGGCTCGGTGAAGCGGGTGGCCTCGGCGGCCGGTGAGGGCGCGATGGCAATCCACTTCGTGCACCGGCACCTGGGGCACTCGGCCGCACCCGGCACCACGGCCACGTCCGCTGCCGCGGGTGGCTCGGACGTCTCCCCACGCATACGGCACAAGGAGTCCGCATGGCTCGCATGACGAATGGCGGGCGACGAGATCACGAGAAGGAAGAAGGAGGCGATGGCCACGCCCGTCCGGCGCCACCGCGGTGGCGGTCTGCAGGAAAGGCCCGTCCGGGCACCCACCCCTCTCAGTCCCCTGGTCGAGTTCGACGAACTGCTCAACCAGATCACCGGAGAGATCAAGGAGCGGGAACGCAAGGGCGTCCTGCGCCGCAGCACCCGCCGCGTCGGAGCCTTCGAGTACCGCTTGCGGCTGCCCGGAGAGTTGGACACCCACAAGATCAAGGCTGAGATGCAGGACAGGGTGCTCGGCATCACCGTCCTGAAGGAATGCGAAACTCGAATTCGGGACGGTCCCACGGCACGGCGGGCGGGTTCGCGAACGCGGTCCCGGTCCGCACCGCACCAACGCGGTGGTAGAAGTCCTCGGCGGGAACATGCGACACGACCTTGACACGGTCGAGCCCGGCGGCACGGGCCTCGGACTCCATGTGCGCGACGAGCAGCCGTCCAATACCCCGTCCTTGCGCTTCGTCGGCGACGAACAGCAGGTCGAGCTCCGGTGGAGCGAGGACGAGCGAGTAGAACCCGAGGACCCGGCCTCCGTGCTCGTCGGCGCCGACGGCCACAAAGGCGCGGTGGGCCTCGATGTAATCAGGACCGACCCGGTAGCCCGCCACCGCGGATGCGTACTTACCCTCGTAGGCGCCTGAGCCACGCACGAGCCGCGTGAGCCGTTTGGCATCCTGCGCGACGGCCCTCCGAATCGTGATCGGCCGGCTGATCGGGGAAGTGCGTGAACTCATCGGGAGAGTATTGCGCACCGGGGAGTGCCTTCGTGCGGCGGGTCGGCCGCTCGCGCAGGCGTTCCTGCACCGCTCCCGGGAACCGCTCGCCCAGGCCCCGATCGGCCACGTCACTGCCGCCGAATCGGCCGCCCGCCAGCAGCAACCGGACGCCCGAACCGATGCGGAGGAGCTGGAGCCACGCCCTCACCGTGCCCGGAGCCCGGGACACCGGCCTGGAGTGGGACAGCTGGGCCTGCAAAACCCGGGCTCGAGGTTCGGTTGACGATCCAGGCCGGTGTCGCCCGCCAACCCGTATGGATCTTCTCCGGTCGGATTCCCGGGCTGACCGTCCTGCCGTGCCAGGCGTGGTCGATGGCGGGCAAGCGTCTTGGCCTGATTCGACCCGGATTCGACCCGCCGCCATTGAATCGACATAAGCGAACCAAAAGGCCATATATCGCAAATCATTGATCATGAATCAACACCGGTCGACAGCCCAAGCTCAAGCCAAGCCTGCGGCCACCCTTGCCGGTGGGCATTGATGCCACGTCCCGCATCAAGCCTCTCACCAGGCACTTTCCGGCTGGTCTTCCGTGACACGGAAGTCTCCTTGCGCGCCCCCGAAGCCCGTCCCGACGATGTCGCCACCACCCAACGACGGGAGCCGCAGCCATGCCGCACATCACCGCGTTCGCCAGGAACCAGTGGTACAGCTAGCGCATCTTTCTGACCTGCGCTCATGTGGGGGCGATGAGGCTGTGACCTGCTAGGACGGGTTGCAAAGACGTACAGAGGCAGTCAGAGAAAACCCCTCTGATTCGACCCCGGTTCGACCCGGGTCGCTCAGAGGCAGTCAGAGGCATCGGCCTCCCCAACTGCCCTTTGAGCGACCTGCGTTGACCGGTACGGATCCAGGGTGGCGACTCTGACAGGCCTCTCGGTCGTCTCCGGTCGAGCCGCGATGGGGACGCCTGCCTCCGACCGGTGCCGGAGCGCACGAAAGCCCCCAGGACGGCAATCCTGGAGGCTTCGCTGGCACCGATTGGAGGTCGGTTCCGGACACCACCGCTGGTTCTAGCGGGCCTTGGTGGCGTCCATGTCCTTGGGACGACCCCAGAATGCCACACCCCACAACCCACCCGCACTACTCCCCGTCGGCCTCACGTCCGGATTTTTCCCCACCAGAGGCAACCACAGACAGCCACACCACGCTGCAGGGACTCGCCTGCCTCCCCAAGCCCGCCGCCGACCTGGTCCTGCTCGGCGACCTCACCGGCCGCTACGCCACCGGCAGTTACAGCAGGCTCGGTCCCGACGGCCGCACGGTGACTCTGCGCGGCGACCGCCAGGGCATATCGGAGCACGGTCACCGGATCACCGCGGCAATCGCCTGCCACGTGGCCCGCGCCGGCGGAAGCGTCGAGCAGCTGACCCGGCTGCTGCTGCACCCCGACCACGAGGGCGGCCGCCACGCCCAGCACATCGCCTTGCGCTCTGGGCAGGCGCGTGCGCTGGGCTACATCCACAGGGTATGGGCCAGTGCTGTGCAGACCGTGAGCACCAGCATGGTGCTCGGTTCCCGGGATCACGCCTACGAGGTGCTGGCAGCCCTGCGGGACCGCATCGAGACCACACCGTGGCGCGGCGAGCAGGCAAGGACCGCGCTGCGGGTCCTTCGAGCACATCTGAACTTCGCCGAGACCGCCGGCGGCCCGCTGCACCACGCCAGCGAGCGGCAAGCCGCCGAGGAGGCCGGGATCTCCCGAACGGCCCTGCGGGCCGTCTACGAGACGATCCTCAGGCCCCAGGGCTGGCTGAGGCGTCTGCGGGTGGGACACGGCCGGGAGGGCTCCACCTGGTACCTGGCCCTGGGTAGTTCCCACCGGCGCGTGGGCACCGCTGTGCTGTCCCGTTCCCGTACCACTCGGTTCCCCCCCGACCCGGCACTTGAGGAGTGGACCACCCCTGAGACCGGTACGGCACCGGACATCGACTCCACCGTCCTCGCCCGCCTCATGGGCCACGACGCCTTCGCCCACCACGGCCTCGGCAGCGCCGCCCTCGTGATCATCAGCGCCCTCCACGCCCGGCCCGCGCAGACCATCGCTGATCTGATCGCCAGTTCCTCCGTCTCCCGCGCCACCACCTACCGCACCCTGCGCCGCCTGGCCCACCACGGTCTCGTCCACCACCACGGCGAAACCTGGACCCTCGCTCCCCACGCGCTGCAAGGCCTCGGACGCTTCCCGCGCAGCACTCAGCCACCCTTGGACATGCAGCCGGCCCGGGGCTGGGATGAGATCGCCCTACGGAGCGGCACAGCAGGAACCGCAGCACGACGCAAGGCCCTGCACGCAGCCGAACGTGCCCTCTACCAAAAGGCGTTGGAGCGCCTGGCCGAGCACCGTAGCCGTGCCCTGGTGATCGTCCATAACGGCCGCCCAGTCCTGGTTCCCGCAGTGCGTCCGGACGAGGTCCCGGCTGCCTGGCAAGCCGCTGACGGACGCGTCCTCGATCCGGCGACCGGCCGGGCTGCTGACGGCTGGCGGATGGCGACGGACGGCCGACTGATCCTCATCACCCCCGCCGACCAGCGCACCTACGACGAACTGGCCGCAGCCCACACCCAAGCCCTCAGCGAATGGGAGTCCACCGCATGAACCCGCCTTCCCCACCGACCGAACCCGACGGCGAACCACCCCGTCCTCAGGGGCTGCGTGAACAGTACGAGGCCGGTGCCACGGTCCAGGAACTCGTGGACGCCAGCGGCCTGCCCTACGGCACGCTGCTGAACCGGCTGCACGAGGCCGGGACGGTGATGCGGACATCGTGGCAGACCCGGAGACTGCGCGAGGGTCCGCAGGCCCGCGCTCGTCTGGCGGCCCGACTGCGTGTCCTGTACGAGAAGCACGGAGCGACCCTCGACGAACTGGCCCGCAAAGCGGGCAAGTCGAAACCCGCCACACGACGCCTTCTGATCGAGGCCGGTGCAGCGGTACGCACCACGCGGCAAACACGCGCAATCCGCTCCGCGCCGTCGAAGGCCAAGCGGCAGAAGCTCGCGCTCTGGCTGCGCAAACAGTACGAGGCCGACAAGTCGGTACCGGAACTCGCGAAAGCATGCAACTTCTCCGTCGCCACGGTCTACCGGCTCCTGCGCGAGGCCGGGACCCCGATGCGACCGCAGCACCGTCACGGCCCCGCCCGCCAGCCGAGGAAACAGCCGTGAACGCCAGCCGCGAGGCCGCAGGCACGCTCAGACAGCCCATCCACCCCGCGCACCGGTGCCATCCCAGACGGAGGTGCCTGGCCCGGGCACCCCCGCGATCAGCCTGAGGCCCAGCCCGTCCCGGATGGTCGGCGCCTGCCACCCCAGCACCAGCACACACCCCGTTTCTACTCTGGAGATCAAGCACACGTGAACGAGAACACCCGCCACAAGACCCTGGCCGCAGCCACCACGAGCGCGTGGGACGCCTTCGTCATCGTCGTCGGCATGCTCAAAGGCGGCACCGGCAAGACCACCTCCGCCTGGTTCATCGCCCTCTACCACGCCGTCGTCCTCGACCTGCCCACCCTGCTCCTGGACGCCGACGCCACCAGCCAGTCCGCCTACGACTGGTTCAAGGTCGCCCAGGCCGCCGGCTTCGAGATCCCGGCCAACCTGGTTGTCGAGCGGTACCCGTTCGACGACATCGCCGAATACATCCGCGCCAAGCGCGCCGAGTTCGGCGCGATCGTCGTCGACGCCGGCGGCGGCAGCGCCCGCATCTTCCACGAGGCGGTCACCGAGGCGAACCTGCTACTCGTCCCGGTCGCCCCCACCAAGATCGAACGCCGCAAACTCGTCGCCACCTTCGACGAAGCCGAACGCGCCGCCGCCCGCAACGAACACGGCGTCACCGCCCACGTCGTCATGGTCAAGGCCGACGACCGCACCAGCCTCCCCAGCCGGGCAAAGGAGCAGCTACTCGACCCCGCCCAGGGCGAGGGCATCGGCCCCGACCGCGACGAGGCCTTCCCGCTCGCCGACACCACCATCCACTCCTGGGTCCACTACATGGAGGCCTTCGGCGAGATCCCCACCGAACTGAGCGAGTACGCCAACCTGATGAAGGAGCTGACCCAGGCATGACCGACAAGAACGAGAAGCTGAAGCCCCCTGCCCGCCGCACCGGCCGCACCCTCGGCGGCGGGACCAAGAAGGCGGCCCCGCTGCCACCTCCCCCAACCGCCGAACTCACCCCCGAGCAGTACGCCGCCGAACAGGCCCACACCCAGGCAACGGCCCAAGCGTCGGGGGACACGCTCCCGGCGGACTCCGCCGTCGAGCGCACGCCAGTCAGGGCCGATGCGGTACCGGGGGTCGCAGCGGCGAGCATTGGGCTGGGTACCGCACACACGGCTGTTGCGGATCCCCCAAACGGTGCCGCCCAGGAGGCCGTCTGGGGCCAGTCGTCTCAAGCGACTGGTACCCCGTCCGATCCGGGCCCGGTCACAGTTGAAGCATCGGTGACACCCGCCCATGAGGATGGCGAGCAGCCCGCGGTGCAGGGGTCTCCCGCCGCCGAAGTGCCCGGTGCGCGTCCAGCCGCAGAGGTAGCGGTCCGCCCGGCGACGTCTCCGGCGGCAACAGGTACGGCCTTCCCCGTGCAGGGTGCTGAGCTGACACCTGGGCACAGCTACGGAACTCGATCGAGCGAAGCACCCAGCGAGGGCGCGCCGTGGGCCAAGGGCCCCGGCCGCCCGGGAGACATCCCCGACGTGGCCGTTCTTCTGAATCAGCGCGTCATCGCCAGGGAAAGTCTCGACTCGTCCGTGCCGGCCGCGCTGAAGCTCAAGCGGCGGATCAAGCGCTTCGCCCTGGACAACGAACTCGACCACCTGCCCATCGGCGACATCGTCGCCGTCGCGATGGACGAGTGGCTGACCACCCGAGGCTTCTGACCACCCCACGCCCCACCACCCACGCCACCGGGTGGGCGCGGCCCAGCGAGACCGCGCCCACCCGGCCGACTATTCCAATAGCCCAATAGTCGACTAGGCGGACCACTATTCGACTAGTCGCCGCAACCCGGAGCACCACGATGCCCGACCACACCCACCACATTCGCCTGCTACGCGACCTCGCCGCCATCCTCGAAGCCCAGTCTGAAACCACCGACGATCCCCGCATCCCCCACCCCGACACACAAGCAATCCTCAGCACACGCCACACCAGCCGCGGGCAACTCAACTACGCCGTACCCGAGGCCCTTCAACTCCAACGCCGCATCCGCCGCTACAACGCCGACAGCGGCATCCCCCACGGCGACATCGTCGCCCTCGCCCTCGACACCTTCCTCCGCGCCAAGGGATACCCACCAGAGCCAGCTTCGACCACTGCCTAACTCCCCGCCGACAAACCATGCCGGAGTCCGGTCGCAGCGTCGTGACGGCGTCGCGGATCAGAAGCTGTACGCCCCGCCGCCGCCGACTACAAGCGGCGGCACGCGGTTGAGTGCGGCATCACTCGCCACCAACGAGTGGCTGCGGCCTGCGCTTTCAGGCCCTAGGGGGCCTACTCCAGGCCTTGATGCCGTCGCTCTGCCTCCTGGTCCTCCCGCCGGGCGTCAGCTTCGTACGACTCCGCAAGCCCTTTGAGCAGCTTCCTCATTCGCGGCCACGCGCGTGCGCGTTCGGCCCGCTCGCGGAAGGACCGGGCCAGCTCCGACTCAGCCAGTGCGGCCCGAGGGGCCCCTCATGCCGCCGTTAGCGCCGCCAGGGCGCGGTCCATCGCGTCGTTGAATTCTTCCGGCGTCAGCGGCAGACGGGACTTGACGTCCCGACTCCACTGGTCGGCGAGGACCTCGGCGGAGCCCGCCTCGACACCGTCGAGCGCCGCGTCGGCCAGGTCCGACGGAGCGATCTTGTCCACGGGCCAGCCCGCGGCCATGTCGGTGTCGGCCAGGCCGAGGTGTACCGCTGTGACGAGCGTGCCCTGCTCGGCGAGCTCCAGGCGGACGCCGTTGGTCATGGCCCAGGCGGCGGCCTTGGTCAGGTGGTAGGCATTGGCGCCCTTGCCCCCGAACCACGACATGGCGGAGAGGACGTTGACGATCGCGCCCCCGCCGTTCCTGGCGAGCGCCGGCGCGAACTCCCGGATCATTCCCAGGTGGCCGAACATGTTGGTCTCCAGCTCGTGCCGCACCGCGTCCAGCGAACCGGTCACCAGGTCGGCCCCCGTCTGGATCCCCGCGTTGTTGATGAGTAGCGAGACGTCCGGGGCGGCCTCGGCGGCGGCCCTCACGGATGCGGGATCGGTGACGTCGAGGGGCAGCGCCTCGACCCCGGGCAGGTCCACGGTCTCCGGTCGGCGGGCCGTCGCGTAGACCTTGCGGGCGCCCCGTTCGAGCAGGCGCTGGGCGAAGGCGCGGCCCAGGCCGCGGTTGGCTCCGGTGACAAGGGCAACTGAGTTATTGATGTCCATGCCCGGTACGCTAAAACCTGACGTTGACGTCAGAGGCAAGTGCTGGTCGTCAGGACCGGGGTGAGAGGAATCACCATGACCGTCACGCAGGCCGCGGCCGAGCGGCTGATCCGCATCGGCGAGGTGGCGCGGGGTGCCGGCGTCTCGGTACGCGCCGTGCGCTACTACGAGCAGCAGGGGCTGCTCATCGCGGAGCGCAGCCCCTCCGGCCAGCGCCTCTACCGGCAGGACGCCGTCCCCCTGGTGCGCTTCTTCCAGCAGATGTTCGCCGCCGGCCTGACCAGCCGAAGGATCACGGAACTCCTTCCGTGCTGGGACTCCGGGCACACCGACGCCGAGCAACGAGCCATGCTGCGCGCCGAGCGGGACCGCATCCAGGCCAAGGTCGACGACATGCAGGCTGCCCTGGACCGCCTCGACGAGGTCATCGCGATCACGGACACGCACCCGTAGGCGCGGTCGGTCGGACGGCGCACCAGCGATCTACGGCTGGAGTACTAGTGTCCTGCGCCTGAAATTCCTAGGTAGTTCCGGCTGAGTTGCGGACGGCCAACATGCCTGGCCGACGACCGAAGTTGGGCCGCCAGGACGAGGCGGATCTACCGACGGATTACTGGCGCGGGACACTAGGGTGACTCGTTGATCCCCGCATTCTGACACCGAAGCCCGACAATCGCGCCCAAACCGAGGACGCTTTAGTGATCCAGGAGAGCGCACGGGGCCCACAGCCTTCGAAGTCGCCAAGTCGTCCTCTTCAGACCGTGTGTCCTACGCGGTGAGGCGATCTAGGGCTCAAGGCTGAGTCAGCGACATTGAGCAGCGACTGAGTTCGGAGGTGGACGAGGGCTCGCAGAGCCGTGGATCGGTGAAGGTCCTGCTCCAGCCGGTGAAAGCCTCGTTGGAGGCGATCGCGATACTGCTTGCTGACCTGTCACCAGGTGGGCGGACCCTAACGCGGCCACGTCGACTTCGTGCACAACGTCGTTTGTACGACAGTCCACGGCACCGCGCTCGCCGTCTCAACGTCCCGGGACGACACGCCACGCATCTGGGACCTCAGAACACAGCAGTTCGTCGGGGTCGTGGCTGGCCCCGGCCTCAAAGTGGCCGGCCTGACTCCGAAGGCGACCTGCTGACCGCGATGGGAGTCGACCTGGCCCTGTACCGTCGCAAGAAGTGGGTGGAGGTTCCTTCGTCCTAGCCTAGAACCAGGACCCGGCGCGGGCCCATCCCCGGCCGAGCCAAGCAGCGCCGAGCACCCGGCGTCCGTCTCGCCAGGCGAGGTCTGCCACCTTCTACTCCGCGAGACCCGCGCGATCCAGCGCTTCAACGCCGGCGCGCAGGGCCGCGAGCCGCTCGTCGAGGGTGGTGCCGGCCGGGGAGAGGGTGAGCGTGGTCACGCCGACCGCCGCGTAGGCCCGCATGCGGTCGGAGATGCGCTCCACGGAACCCAGCAGGGTGGTGGAGTCGATGAGCCGGCGCGGGATCGCGGCTGCCGCGCCGTCCTTGTCGCCGGACAGGTATTTGTCCTGGATCTCGGCGGCTTCCTTCTCGTAGCCCATGCGCTGCGCGAGCCGGTTGTAGAAGTTCTGTTTGCGGCTGCCCATGCCGCCGACGTACAGCGCGGTGTACGGGCGGAAGAGGTCGGCCAGCGCGTCCACGTCCTCGCCGAGGGCGATGGGCACGGTCGGGCAGACGTCGAAGTCCTCCATGGTCTTGCCGGCCCTCTCGCGACCCGCCCGGATGTGCCGGAGCGCGGTGTCCTCCAGGTGCTCGGCGGAGGGGAAGATCAGCAGGGCGCCGTCGGCGATCTCGCCGGTCTGATCCAGGTTCTTCGGACCGATGGCCGCTATGTAGAGCGGGATGTGTTCGCGCACGGGGTGGACGGTCAGCTTGAGCGCCTTGCCGGGGCCGCCGGGCAGGGGCAGCGTCCAGTGCTCGCCCTCGTACGTCAGCGGCTCGCGCGTCATCGCCTTGCGGACGATCTCCACGTACTCACGGGTGCGGGCGAGCGGCTTGTCGAACTTGACGCCGTACCAGCCCTCGGAAACCTGCGGGCCGGAGAGGCCCAGGCCGAGGCGGAAGCGGCCGCCCGAAAGGGAGTCGAGGGTGGCGGCGGTCATAGCGGTCATGGCGGGCGTTCGGGCCGGGATCTGGAAGATGGCCGAGCCGACGTCGATGCGCTCCGTCCGGGACGCCACCCACGCGAGCACGGTGGGCGCGTCCGAGCCGTAGGCCTCCGCCGCCCAGCACACCGCGTAACCGAGCTGGTCCGCCTCCTTGGCGACAGCGAGGTTGTCCGAGTCCATCCCGGCGCCCCAGTAGCCGAGGTTGATCCCGAGTCGCATATCGCTCCCCTCACCCATGGGAATTTCGTCGTCGTTCCCCCGGAGCATGTCGACCCGGGGGCGGCGTCTGTCAGGTCCATCACTCGTGACCAAGGACCGCGGGTGACCATTGACCTCAGCCGTCATGGAGCCAAGGCACCTTGGCCGCGCGGGACGCGTGTGTCCCGGCTCGGGCTCGCCACGCTGACCTGGGCGCGGCACCGGCGAACGCGATGCCGCGGACCAGCTCAGGACTTTCCGGAAGGCCGGCGGCAGGCTCGCGGAGACGGCCGCCAGGTACGGGGACGGCGGGGTCGAGTGCCTGCTCGCCGAGGACCTCGTGCCGCGCTCCGACCCGGTGATCGCTGCTTCTTCCATGGGAGCACCCCAGGGCTGCGGCGGCAACCGCGCTCACGGTGCGCAAGTGAAGGGCAGGGTGGGATGCCGCCTGCGCTGACGCAAAGACGGCACCAGCACCGACCCGCCCTCCCACACGCTGCCTGGAGTCCTGCCGGTTCGCCACTGGACCGCGCCCCGCGCCGCCACGAGTGTCGACGCCGATCGGAGAGGTCCTCCCCACAGGCACCACATTGCCGCTGGAGACAACCCGCGAAGGGCACGCAGACGGGTGACGCGCCGAAACGCCGTAGCACAGACCCGGGGACCACTGCGCGTCTGGTGGCGGAGTACGGGTTCACCGGCAACTATCGGCGCGTGAGGCGCACTTGCGGCAGGCCCGGACCAGGAGCGCACGGCAGAGCCCGAAAAGCTGGCGGGCCTGCAGCCCAGCCCGTCCGATCAAGACGGCCATCCGCCGCAGACGCCGTCCCGGCACGAAGAGGAGCCCGGTCCTCCTGCCCGCGCCTCAAGATCCGTGAGGAGCTCGCCGGTGGTGGGCTCAGCCGTGGCGCCGCCGCCGCGGCTGTCTCCGATGCCATCCACCACGGAGCGAAGGACTCGTACCAGGGGACCTGGTTCTGGCCTGGATCCCGCAGTTGTACGAGTCGGCGCCCGGGTTTGAACCACGGTGGCTCGCGCCACGGCGGTCCTCGTCTCGCCCCGGAGCAGTCGGTCCCCCTGGGTCAGCTTGAACGAGTTGGTCCCTCCGCAACAGGACGGCTGGTGCTCCAAGAATCGATCGCTGACGTCGCGGAGTCTTGGTGCCTCCGGAATCCGACATTGAGCAGGACGCCGGGGACCCTTCGTCAGGAAGTGCGGCAAGCTCACTCTCACAGGTGAACGACAACCAAGGCGATGTCGTCACTGGCACCTTTGCTGACGCGGAGGTGAGTCAGGAGAGTGTCGGCGACGTGTTCCGGATCGAGCCCGATGCACCTTTCCACGAGGGTGTCCATCAGCCGGTGCATGCCGGTGTCGATGTCCTCGTCGCGGCGCTCGATCAGGCCGTCGGTGTAGAGCACAAGGGTGGAGTCGCGGCTGTACTCGATGCCAGCCTGAGGGCGGGGGACGTGTCGGGGGCGAGCGCCCAGTGGCGGGTCGGTGGCCTGGTCCAGCAACGTGCAGTGACCATCCGGGTGCAGCAGGGCCGGAGGGGGATGGCCGGCGCTGCTGTAGATGATCAGTTGGGAGCGCGTGTCGATCAGCACGGAGACGACCGTGGTGGCCAAGGCCCCGTCGATCGAGCGTGCGTAGAGGCCCAGGAGCTCCAGAGCCTGGGCGGGCCCGGCCACGGCCCGGCTGGCGGCGGACAGCGCGCTGCGCAGCCTGCCCATGACGGTCGCGGCCTCCAAGCCGTGGCCGACCACGTCCCCGACCGCCACCGCGAAGCGGCCGTCGGACAGGTCAACGGCGTCGTACCAGTCGCCGCACACATTCAAGGAGTCGACCGCGGGCAGGTAGCGCACCGCGACATCCCGGTGCCGGGACAGGTCGGGTGAGCGGAGCATTGCCTCCTGCAGCTTGAGGGCGACCCGTCGCTGGCGGGCGTGGGCCCGGCGCAGCTCTTCGTTCAGGCGCTGCACCTTCCGGGTGCGTTCGTACAGCTCAGCCTCCATCTGCAGCGTACGGTCGGGCTTGTTGCGGACGTGCCTTTCACGGGCGTAGGCGGTCACATCCTCCACCCGGAGGAGAATCCACCTCACCTGCCCCTCCGGCCCCAAAACCGGCGTGTTGGTCGTGGACCACCAGCGCTCCTCGAACACCCCGGGTCGGCCCGCGGCGGGGACGTCGTACTTCAGCAGCGCCATCGTCTCCGGCTCCCGGGTGGAGAGCACCCGCTCCAGCGACGCCGCCACCAGGTGGCGCATCTGATCTGTGTCGGGGTCTGCAGGGTTTACCGCGATGGCGTCGAAGAAGGGCTGTCCGACCAGATCATCGCGGGTGCGCCCGCTTGCCTGGCAGAACGCCCTGTTCGCGGCGACGATCACCAGGTCCGGGAGAAGCACCAGGCATGGGCTGGGGGTGGCAGCGAAGAGCGCATCGTAGTCGACCTCTGCTGTGGCCGCACGCACCGCGTCAGTCGCCGAACTGCCACCCACCCACTCACTGTATGAGCGCCATAAGTGCTTCGCCAACGACACGTCCCACCGTCGCCCGAGCGCCACCACATGCCGACAACCGCTGACGGCTCGGCCGTCGGCCATTTTGTGGCGGCGCGAGGCATCGGCACTCCGGCGGCAGCGAGTAGCGGTGCTGCTTCAGGCCGTAGGACCGCCCCCTCCCGTCCGCGCGATCACACTGCGACGGCCTCGCCCATTTCCTCCTCGGCGTCCGCCTCCGCCAGGGGGACGGGCGCCGGGGCAGGGTTGGTACGCCGCTCGGCCACCGCGGCCGCGACCACCAGCAGCAGGCCCGCGACGAGCCAGAGCGCCAGGGAGAGGATCCGGCCGCCCAGTTTCGCCGAGTCGAAGTAGAGCAGGCTGCGGGCGCCCTCGACGAAGCCGGCGCCGTCCCAGAAGGCATGCAGCGCGCCGAAGAAGCCGCCCTGCAGCTCCGGCTCGAAAATGCCGCCGGAGGTGGTGAAGTTGAGCATGATGAACAGCGCCATGAGGACCAGCAACGTCAAGCGTTTGAGGAACGTGTGCAGACCGATGCCGATGGTCAGGATCCCTGCCGTGTACATCAGGGACATGCCCCATATGCCCCACTGGTCGTGGTCGACGATGTTGAAGCACGGACCCGCCAGTATCGCCCCGATGGTGCTCACCGCCAGGGCCGCGACGATGCCGAGGGAGGCCCGGGTCCACACGCTGAGTGCGGCACCGGCCGCGGCGATGACAGCGGCCCCCTGAACGGCACCGATGCTCAGGGCGACCAGCAGGAAGAACAGGTTTTCGTTGGTGCGGTCACCGTCGGCCATGTGGGACAAGTCGGTGACCTGCAACGGGGCGCCCTGTTTGGCGGCCACCTTGGTGAAGACCTCCTCGGCCGCGGTGACGGAGGTGCCGGAGTTGGCCTCGGCGACCAGCAGCTCGGGGTGCTTGGCACTCGGGACATACGCGCCGACCAGATCCCGGTCCATGATCTGTTGCCGGGCCACGGCTTGGTGGGGCACGGTGATGACGTCCAGCGCGTCCCCGGCCTTGCTCTTCAGCGCCTGTGCCAGCAGCTGGTTGCGTGCCGATGTGCCGACTACGGCGACCTTCATCCCGTGCATGTGGTCCTGCGGCGCGTGGAAGGCGCCGAGGTAGGACAGGCCCATGCCAAGACACATCACCAGCGGGGTGAGCAGGTGGAGTACCACGTGGCGGACGGTGTGGCGCGGGCTGGGCGGGTTGTCCACCGCATGGCGGACGGTGCGCTGATGACGCATGGAGGTCGTTCCCTTGCAGGCAGAGGTCGTTGTTCGTTCGACGGCCGAAGTGGTCGGTGAGGGGCCGGCCGCGTCCGTGGGACTGCCCGGAGACGGTCGGCCATGCCGACGGCTCGCGAGCTGTCGGCATGGCCGGCCGTCCTGGCGAGCCGCAGCGGTTGGTGGCGTCAGGGGATCAGCACGAGGCGGATCGGGTCTCCCTCCTTGCGTTCCAGCCGGGCGACGGCGTCGGCCGCTTCGGCGAGGGGGATGTGTGCGGTGATGGAGGGTGCCAGGTCGAGGCGGCCGGTGGAGGCCAGCCGGATCAGCTGCTCGACGTACTGGGGCCCGGATCCGTAGTGGCCGCGGACCTGGTTGCGGCGGAAGCTGAATTGGGTGCTGTCCGTGATGGTGAGCGGCTTCGGGGTGAGGCCGGCCAGGACCAGCACTCCGCCCCGGGCGAGCACGGTGGCGGCCTGCTCGCGGACGGCGGGGACGCCGGCGAAGTCGAAGGCCACGTCCAGGCCCAGGCCCGCGGTGGCCTGGTGGACGGCTTCGGGGAAGTCGGGGGCGGCCGGGTCGAGGGCGAGGTCCGCGCCGAAGGCGAGCGCGCGTTCGCGGGCACTGGACAGCGGGTCGACGGCGATGATCGGCGCGGCGCCGGCCAGTCGGGCGAGCCGGATGCCGTGGGCGCCCAGACCGCCTGCGCCCCAGATGCCCACGGCCTGGGCGGGGCGGACCTGTCCGGTCTCCACGATGGCCGCGTAGGGGGTGGAGACGGCGTCGGGAATGATGGCGGCCTGGTCGAAGGGCAGCTGGTCGGGCAGGAGCGCGAGGGTGTCCTCGCGGGCGACGGCGTACTGGGCCCAGCCGCCGTCGTAGTCCAGGCCGCGGGTCAGGGTCTTGAGGCACGGGCGCAGTCGGCGCATGCAGTTGCCGCAGCGGCCGCAGGGCTGGCCGGCCTGCAAGGCGACGCGCGTGCCCGGGGCCCAGTCGCCGAGCAGGCCCGAGCCGAGCGTGTGGATGACACCGGCAACCTCGTGGCCCAGAGTGACGGTGTCGACGGGGTGGAACGGCTTGAGGCTGCCGTCGATCAGGTGGACGTCGGACAGGCACACACCGGCGGCCTTGACCTCGATCAGCACCTCTCCGGGGCCGGGTACGGGGACGGGGACCTCTTCGACGGCGAACTTCAGGGTGTCCAGGTGGAGACGGCCGGCAAGCATGGTGGCCATGGCAGGGACCTCGAATCTTTCGGTGGTGGGCCGAGTCTTGGGTTGGTGACGGTGCACCGCGTGGGGAAGGCGGTCAGGTGGCCTTCCCCACGCGGGTATGGGGGTCAGCCGACGTAGACGTCCTCGACGTAGCGGCCACCGGCGATCAGCTGCTGGAGCCACTCGTGGGCGTCCGCGCCCTGGGCTCCGGGGGTGTGCTTCAGGTACAGGGCCTGGAAGGCATCCCGGACACCGGGCGCCATCCGGGCGCAGTCCATGTCGGGAACACGGGCGAGCCGGGTCATCGCCCAGTCCAGACTGCGCACCATCGAGCCGACGAACGGGTGCGGCTCGTCCCGCGCGAACGAGCCGAAGTCGAAGCCGAACCCGGCCAGGCCGATGGTGTCCAGCGTCATCCGGGTCATGTCGCCCGGCACGTCCACGGCGGCGCCGACGGCAATGTGGTGGTCCCACGAGTCGATGAGTCGGCGCGCGATCTTGAGCATCACCGGGTGGTAGGTGCGCATCGACCCCAGGGCGAAGACGGGCATGAGAATGTCGTGCGCCTTGGCCCAGTTCGGCTCGTCGTTGTAGGCGGTGAAGAGGCCGTCGCCGGCGAACTCCCGCACGTTCACGAGCGCCGGGCCCACGTCCTTGGGGAAACGCTGCTCATCGGCCAGCTCCGTGACCAGGTCCAGTCCGCTGACGAAGAACGTGTCGCGGCCGTGCAGGCGCTGGACGAAGACCGGGCCGTGCCGCCGGGCGAGCTCCATCAGTTGCAGGACAGGCGTGTCGCCGGGCCCGGTGGCGGAGATGTCTATCACAGGAACGCCGTCCGGAACGCTGCCGCTCGCTGCCTGCAGTTCGCACCGGGTTTCGGTCATGGAGATGCACCGCCCTCCGCGGTGGAACATTCAGGGACTGCCGCCTCCGGTGGGGCGGTCCTCTCCACCGTCGCGCCGCGAGAATGCCCGGTATCGCACCAGTGCTAAGAATTCTTGTAGTAGCGTCGAAGAGTGAGGGCTTGCGCCCCTCCTGCACCTCGGTGTACAGGAAATCACTGGGAGTGACGGTGGGCACCCCTGAGCATCAGGTGAGCGGCGAGGACGGCACCTGGTCCCCGACACCGGACGGTGACCAGGCGGTCTTCTGGCGCAACCAGGCCACCGTGCTGTTCGACCGCATTCCGCTTCCCGTCGCCCTCTGCGATGCGAAGGGCACCATCCTCTCGGCCAACCACGCCATGGCCTCGGAGTGGGGCACGCTCGTCGGCCGCCTCGTCGGACGCAGCGCACGGGACCTCTTCAGCCCGACGGCGGAGCGGCGACTCGATCCGATCTCGGAGGCTCTACGGCTGCGCCGGCGGTCGAGGTACCCGGTCGAGGTGTCCTGGTGTCCCGCAGCGGGTGTGGAACGACGCGGCGAGATGACCATCGACGTGATCGGCGACGTGCCCGACGGCCCGCTGAACCTGCTGCTGATCCTGCACGTCTTCGAGGAGCCGGCCGCCCCGCCCACCGCGCAGACGACGGGGCCCGGACAGACCAGCGACATCGAGGCCCGCATCCTCGCCCTGGCGGCCGCAGGCTGCACGAGCACGCACATCGCCACGGAGGTCGGCTTGACCGCCGACGGGGTCAATTACCACCTCGCGCGCCTGTCCCGGCGCTGGGGAGTCAAGAACAGAACGGCTCTGGTAGCACGCGCTTACGTCAACGGGGTCCTCTCACCGCAGGCATGGCCACCCGCGCCCGCTGCAGCCGAACCTGCCCGGGGACCGGCGGATCCGCCGCGGTGAAGGGGTTCGGCGGACAGCCGGCAGGCAGCCGGGAATGTCGCGTCGCGATCCCGGATCGCGGCTCCAACTCACCTGCTCTGCAGTGAAAGGGGCGGTGGCTCCGCTCTTCACGGCGGACCCACCACCGTCCGAACTGCCAAGAGTGGTGCGGGAGCCGGCTGGGCGTCGGCTTGCCGTGACTGCACCGGGTCACCGGGCACCGGCCGGTCACTTTCCGGCGAGCCGTGCGGTCAGGCGGGACAGCAGGGCAACGCAGTCGCGTAGTTGCTGTTGCTCTTCGGGGCTGAACGTGTCGCGGATGGCAGCGTTGAGGGCGCGGGCTCGCTGCGAACGTTCGCACTGCAGGCGGGCGCGGCCGGCGTCGGTGATGTGCAAGAGGAGTTTGCGCCCGTCGCTGGGATGGGGTTCGGCGTGCACCAGGCCGTCGCTGATGAGTTCTTTCACGGACTTGGCGGCCGACTGGTGCGTCACGCCGCGTCGGTGGGCGAGGTCGGCCGTGGTCAGCGGGCCGCTTCGGTCGAGAAAGCCGAGGGCGGCCGCCTCCCCGGGAGGCATGGTGTCCACCACGCGCACCGCTCGGACCAGCTCCCCGACCGACTGCCGCAGTTCCTCGGCCAGCACATCCTCGTCCACGCGTGCATCCTACTCGATTCCATGGAACATGGGTGTACAGTTCGATTGTGCAGCCAAGTTACATAGTTTCCTGAGTGGAAGGGTGCTGGTAGTGCAGCCCACCAAGTTTGGGCACGCTTGTGTCCGCGTCGAGAAGAACGGTCGCCGCCTGGTTGTGGACCCGGGTGGCCTGACCGAGCCGCAGGCATTGGACGGCGCCGACGCCGTCCTGGTCACGCATGAGCACTTCGACCACTTCTCGGAGGAGATGCTGCGCAGGGCTGCTCAGCACAACCCGGCCCTGCACATCTGGACCAACTCCTCTGTCACCAAGCAGCTGGACGGCCTCGGCGCCCGGGTCACCGCCGTCGGAGAAGGCGAGACGTTCACCGCGGCCGGCTTCGATGTGAAGGTCCACGGCACCTGGCATGCGGTCATCCACCCCGACATCCCGCGCATCGCCAACATCGGCTTCCTCATCGACGACGTCCTCTTCCACCCTGGAGACGCCCTGACCGTCCCCGACGCCACCGTCGGCACGCTGCTGCTGCCGGTGCACGCCCCCTGGTCCACCGTCGGCCACCTGATCGACTACGTCCGCGAGGTCGCCCCGCACGACGCCTACGCCATTCACGACGGCGCCCTCAACGACATCGGCACCGCGATGGTCGGTGGCTTCCTGGGCGACCACGGCCCCGGTGTCGCAGCGCGCTACCACCGCCTGACCTCAGGCGCGGCCGCCCAGATCGGCTGAGGCCCCCGCATCCGGAGGCGTAACCGCCACTCCTTGCAAGTGTGTCAGGCGGCTTCGCGGGGGAAGCCGCGCACAGGTCTCTCCAGTGATCACAGAGCGTCGTAACTCCATGATCATCAGGACCTGTGCTCGTTCCGTTCTGTTGCCAGGGTCCCCCACCACGCCTGTCTGCGCGACCTCCAAAGGAAGGTAGCCCTGCACGCGGATGCCGACATGAGACCGAATGCAGAATGTCGGATGGTTGGTTGATGGACGAATGGCCAAGTGCGTGGCCAAAGGATCATCCTCTGCTGTGCGATGGAGAGGCACCGACGCAGGGCGTAGCGTTGCGATAGGTAAGAGGCAATGGTTCCCCGGACCAGTCCTCGGGCGACGGAGGGACATGGGTCATGTCTGACACCGCTACTGCCCCAGTGGAGAGCGCAGGCCGAGTGGGTAGGCGCCAAGGCAGGGTCAGCGAGCTGACCACCATTTTGCCTCTCAAACCCGGCGGCGCCGAACGGTTGCGTGCCAAGCTCGCCGATCCGCGGGCCTACGGGGCCGCGGAGCGCGTCGGCACCGTACACGACATGCGCTACGTCATCTTCGACAACGACACCAAGTTGCTCTTCTGCACCGCCTACGACGGTGACTGGGACCCCTACATCAACGACTTCGCCACGCTCGTTCCCGAGATGCTGGACTTTGTCTTCGAGGAAGTCGAGGGGTGGCCGGGGCTTCGCGACAACCCCAAGCAGACCGCGGATTTCATCGCCGAGCACCAGGTGACGGCCGACGGCTGGTACTGCGCCTATCCGGACGCCACCGTGAAGGATGTGCGCCGGGGACAGCGGATCGCCAAAGCTTTCGACAAACTTCTCGACGAGGCACAGGGCTGAGAAAAACACCGCCCGTCCAGCTGGGAGACTGCGCCGCGTCCCGGCCATCTCTTGAGTGGTGCCGCGCCGCTTCCATCCCGCATGGGGCTGCCGGGGGTCCCGGCGAGGCCGGGCGCGGCCGGTCCGGGTTCTGACCTGGCAAGAGCCGGACGTAGAAGGGACGGTTGAACGATGGCGACGAAGTTCGTCAGGTATACACCGGACGTCGAAACCGATGACCCGCAGTTTGACAAGAATCTGCAGATCGCCATGCGGGATTCCGGGCGGTTCGTCGCCGACTCGGTCACAGCCGAAGGCACCGGTCAGGCTGTCCGCTCCGCGCATGCCAAGGGCTACGCCCTGGTCAGGGCCGAGGTGGACATCCTGGACCAGCTCCCGGCCGAGTATGCGCAGGGCATCTATGCCACGCCGGGACGCCACGACGCACTCATTCGCTTCTCCAACGGCTCGGGCCATCTCGGGACCGATGCCCGGCTCGGCGGCGTGGCCGGACTGGCGCTGAAGCTCTTCGACATCGACGGTCCCACCCTGCTGGAGGACGAGCCCGACACGCGCACCTTCGACTACGCCAACATCAACGCGCCGATCTTCTTCTGCAACACCGCCGAGCACTACACGTTCATCCAGGAACTGGTCGCTGACGCGCCGACCTATCTGGCCAAGGGCAAGCCCGGCTTCCATCAGTTCCTCCACGACTTCGTCACGGGGAAGGGAGCCCTGACTCCGGAGGAATGGGCCTGGGAGGAGCTCCGGGCTTTCCTCTCCGTCTCACAGCGGCCGCTGGTGAACCTGTTGCTGTCGACCTACTGGACGATGGGCTCGGTCCGGCACGGCGACTACATCGCCAAGGTGCGCATGGCGCCCGTCCCCGCCTTCGCCGACAAGGTGACTCAGCGAAGTGTCGATCCGGCATCGGCACCGGAGATCTTCCGGCCGGCTCTGGTGGCAGAACTGCGTGAGCGTCCCTACGAGTTCGATATCCAGGTCCAGCTCTGTGTCGACCTGGAGCAAATGCCGGTGGAGGACGTCACCGTGGAGTGGCCCGAGGAACTGTCCCCGTCCGTCACGGTGGCAAAGCTCCGGATCCCGCAGCAGGACATCTCCGGCGAGGACAACCTCAGGAAGCTGGACGCTCTTTCCTTGAATCCGTGGCGGGTGACGGCGGAACACCGTCCCCTCGGCAACATCATGCGGGTCCGCAAAGAGGTGTACCGGAATTCCTCCATTCTGCGACACAAGCTCAACAACCAGGAGCGCAAAGAACCCCGCAGCGCCGACGACGTGCTTCCGTTGCCGTAGAGACCTGACCGCCAGGACGTGAACGACGTGTCTGTTTCCGCAATGGGCCGACGTGGCATGGCAAGAGCGAGAAGGAGTGACGTGTCGACGACGGGGACGACGCACCAGGAACAGGTACTGGAGCTGGCGGACATCCAGGGCACGGTGCTGCGGCAACGGCCCTCGCCCTACACCGGCGCCTACTTCTTGCTCCGCATCGACGACCCGGCGGACGGCCGCCGGATGCTGCGGCGTCTGGCACCCGAGGTGGCCACGGCAGTCGACTGGTGGGATCCGCCGGAGCGGGCCTGGCTGAACGTGGCCCTGAGCCATTCCGGACTGCGCGCCCTGGGCGTTCCACAGGAGTCGCTGGACAGCTTCCCGGCGGAGTTCCGCGCGGGGATGGCCGCCCGTGCCAAGACCCTCGGTGACGTCGGTGAGAGCAGCCCCGAGCACTGGGAGCCTCCCATGGGCGACACGGACGTGCACGTGGCGCTGGCCCTGTTCGCCCCGGATGACGCCACGCTGCAGTCCGTGCTGGACATCGCCCACCAAGCCCACCACGATCTGCCGGGCGTGTCGGTGATCTACCGGGTGGACACCCCGCAACTGCCCACCGGGCGCACTCATCTGGGATTCGTCGACGGCATCGGTGAACCGAACATCGAGGGCAGCGGCGTGGCCGACATCCTCCAAACGGGCCCGGAACACTACGGCTACCTCCCCGGCTTCGGCGACGCCATCAAGGCCGGCGAGTTCCTGATGGGTTACGTCAACCAGCTGGGCGAGCCCGCGCCCATGCCGCAACCGAACGTCCTCGGCCGCAACGGCACCTACGTGGCCTTCCGTAAACTGCACACCCGGGTCGCCGCCTTCCGCCAGTACCTGAACGCCAACGCCTCCTCGCCGGAGGAGGAAGAGTTGCTGGCGGCGAAGATGGTCGGCCGCTGGCGCAGCGGAGCGCCCCTCATGCTCGCCCCCGAGCACGACGACCCCGCTCTCGCCGCCGATCCGCAGCGAGTCAACGACTTCGCCTACCACGAGCAGGATCCGCGCGGCCTGTGCTGCCCCCTTGGCGCCCACATCCGGCGCGCCTACCCGCGCGACTCCCTGGTGGAGGGGCTCGTCGACCCGACCATCCACCGCGCCCTGCGCCGAGCCGCCACCTACGGCCCCCCGCTCCCCGAGGGGGAACTGGAGGACGACGGCGCCGACCGCGGCATCGTGTTCATCTTCATGGGAACCGACCTCGGCCGGCAGTTCGAGTTCATCAAGTCCCAGTGGATCAACGACGGCGATTTCACCGGCCTCGACACCGAAAAGGATCCGCTGGTGGGAGCCAACGACGGCACCGGTGTGTTCACCATCCCGGAGCGCCCCATCCGTCGACGGCTGCAGCAGCTGCCCCGCTTCGTGATCACCAAGGGCGGAGAGTACTTGTTCATGCCCGGAATCCGGGCCCTGAACTGGTTGGCCGAACTCGGCGACTGAGCGACATGGCGAGTGAGTCCGGCCCGAGCCGATGTCGCGGGAAGGGGTGACGACCATGGTCGAGCACCGCACCGCACCGCACCGTCACTGTCGGGGAGGTTCGGCCGCACATTGTGGGGGAGAGTGAAGGGCCCCTGGCTCTTGCTCCCGCCTTTCCCGAGTGCTGGTACAACCGGCATCACCAGTTCACACCCTCGGCCCAGGCCGGATACCACGTCGTCGCCCCTGACCAGCCCGTTAGGGCCCGCAGTGACCGGCCCGCCGCAGTCGAGGAATACACCACCCTGCACATCGTCGGCGACATCATCGGCCTGATCCACGCACTCGGCACACAGCAGGCCGTGGTCATCGACCACGACCTGGGCAGCGGGGTCGCCTGGTCCACCGCACTGATGCGGCCCGACGCCATCGACGCAGTGCGTCCGGCGTCTGTGGAGCAGGGGAGGGCGGCTTTCGCGGCATCCTCTTCAGGAGGTCGATCAGCCTGCCGTGACAGCTTGAACCACCAGGTCGGGTTGCCGGGGGACCACCACGCGATTGAACTGGTGGAGGGGTGCACTGCGCAGATCGGGAGGTGCATGGACCCGGGGATGAGAGCGGGAGGTTTTCAGTGCCCGACCGCGACGTGCTCATGATCATCGCTGAGGACGGACGGGTGATCGAGTGGCAGCGTCTTGCTGAGGAGCTGTTCGGATGGTCCGCCGAGGAGGCCGTCGGCCAGTCCGTCCTCGCGCTGATGCGTGAGATCAACGCGGGGGACGGAGGGCGCCGAGGCAGCCTCTCTGACGGAGCCCCGGTACTGGTCACGCCGGAGTTGCGCGGCACTTCCGTGGTTTGGCAGGTACGTGCTGCAGCGGACGCCGTTTCCCAGCAGGACGTGGCGGTCTTGAGGGCCATGTTCACCCAGTCCCCGGTGGGACTGCACGTCCTGGACAGCCAACTCCGCGTGGTCCGCATGAACACCGGCACCCGTTGGCTGCGCGACACGCCAGTGGCAGACCTGCTCGGCAAGCGGTTCACCGAGGTGTTCGAACTCGAAGACCCTGACGAAACGCTCGCGGTGGCTCGCAGGGTCTTGGAGAGCGGAGTGCCGGTACTGAACAGGCTCGTCCGGGCTGGCGAGGCGCCTGGCCTGCACAGACGCCGCATCTACTCCGTCTCCTTCGCCCGCTTGGAGAGCGGCCGCGGGGACGTGCTCGGTCTGGTGGCGTCCGCGGTCGACGTCACCGAGCGTGAGAACGCGCTGAAACGCCTGGCCCTCCTGGACGCGGTCCGCGCAAGGGTGGGGCGACGGCTGGACGTGCTGGCCGTGTGCCGAGAACTGGTGGACGCAGTAGTGCCTGCCTTCGCCGGCATCGCCGTCGTCGAAGTCATCGACGACGTCGTCCGCGGCGAGGACCCGCCACCGGTCCCCGTCCACCAGGACGTTCCCCTACGCCGAACAGCCTTCCGGGGACGGATCTCGGCATACCCGGTGGGAGACGTGCGCCCGCTGCCGTCCGGCACCCCCTACTCGCGCGTACTGTCCGACCTCCGCCCGCGGCTCGTCCCGATCGACGCCGACAGCGCGTGGCTCGCCGCCGACCCAGCCCGAGCGGAGTCCATCAGGCGGTCCGATGTCCACTCTCTGATCGTGGCACCGCTGGCATTGCGCGGTCATGCCCTGGGCGCAGTCAGCTTCTACCGCCACCAACAAGAAGATCCCTTCGAGGAGGAGGACCTTCAGCTCGCGTCCGACGTATGCGCGCACGCCGCTCTCTGCATCGACAACGCCCGCCGGTACACCCGCGAGCGGACCATCGCAGCGACTCTCCAGCGCAGGCTTCTGCCCCAGCATCCAGACACGCCAAGCTCCGTGGAGGTCTGCCAACTGCACTTTCCCGGTCCCGAGGGTGGCGGCGTATGGTTCGACGCGATCGCGCTGCCCGGCGCACGGACCGCGCTGGTCGTCGGCGACGTCGCCGGACGAGGCGTCGCCGCGGCGGCCACCATGGGACAGCTTCGGACGGCCCTCCACGCACTGGCCCCGCTGGACCTGGGGCCCGACGAGCTACTGGCCCGGTTGAGCGACACCGCGATCCGTCTCGCAGCTGAACGTGCCGCACTGCCCCCTGGGGATCCCCTGCACCATGAACCGCTCACTGCCAGCTGCGCCATCGCGATCTACGACCCGGTCACTCTCACGTGCACCGTCGCCCGTGCCGGTCTCCCGGAGCCAGTCGTTCTCTTCCCCGACGGCAGTTCGTCCACCGTGGCCGTGCCTCCAGGCCCCCTGCTCGCCGGAGCGGGCAGTGCCCCGTTTCCCGCGACCACGGTCAGCCTCCCCGAAGGCACCACCCTGGCCATGGCCACGGCCCCGCTCGCAGACAAGGTCCTGGCTGGTCCACTGCGCCCGCTCCTGGACCGCGGCAGCCAGCGGAGTCTTCCCGAGCTGTGCGACGACATCACGCATGCGCTCACACACGGCCACCCGCCCGACGAGACTCTGATGCTGCTCGCCCGTACGCAGGCGCTGCCCTCGGATCAGGTACTGGCCCTCTCCCTGCCGCCGGGTCCCGAGGCCGCCCCGATCGCCCGTGCGGCTGCCCGGTGCCAACTGGATGCCTGGGGTGTGGACGAGGAGGTTGCGTTCACCAATGAGCTCATCGTCAGCGAACTCGTAGGCAACGCGGTCCGCTACGGCGCTCCGCCCCTGCAACTACGCCTGATTCTTGACGAGATGCTGACCAGCGAGGTCAGCGACGCCTCGACCTGCGCTCCACACGTGAAACACGCCCGCACCATCGACGAGACAGGCCGAGGACTGTTCATCGTCGCCACCCTCGCGGACCAGTGGGGAACCCGATACTGCGATCAGGGAAAGACCGTCTGGGCAGAGCAGCCAACAGGGAGGACGCCCGAGGAGGCACTGTCCTGACACGATTAGGCGATTCGCAAGATCCTGGACCAATGGCAGGTCGTCGTCCTGACGGGAGTAGACGGCACCGGCCGCTTCAGCACCGCCCTGGACGTACTGCGCCGTCGCGTTGGCGACACCATCCGCCAAGTGCGCAGGGAACCGGATGCGCCGTTCGACATGGCAGGACTCCAAGAGCCCCGTACCGGATGGATCCTGGACCTGCGCGTGGAACAGCCCCCAGCGGCTTCGGCCGCGCACTGATCGAGGACGCAGACAAGTTGCCGGAGGGATCCTGTCTCGTCGTCTCCCGGTCGCCACTCGCCTCGACAAGGCGGCCTGGGGGATCGAATGACCGGTGCCTCGCGGAGGCCTGTCGAGCCGAGCGCCCCACCTTGCCCGTACGCGGCAGGTCGGGCGCTCAGCCCGTCCGCCAGGCCGGTGCGGAACGGGCCTCGTGTGACGCCACGGCTGCGCCGGTTTCTAGGGCCCGGACACTGCGAGGCTTCCTGGCCCATCGACATTGGTCGAAGCGATGTCGGCCATTACGGCCGGCGGCCAGGGCCGCGTCGTTCAGGTGATGTGTCCTGGTTGATCACATGATGCCGAGGGTGATCAGTGGACGGTTGGCGTCGCGGGTGTGGTGGCGGAGTCCAGCGGCGATGTTTGTCTGGTTGCCGAGTCGGAGAGCGCCGATGGCCAGGTTGCGCAGGGATGCCATGGCACGTGGAGCGGTGCCGGTGCGTACGCGGGAGGCGTCCTCGGCGTACGTGGTGTCCCTGACCAGGCCTCATTGAAGGGGATGAACTGCGGATGGGTTGAACCGGGATCCTTACTGTGCGCCAACGTACAGCGAACATCCCCTGCCTACCCTGGCATTTTCGCCGCCCAAGCGGAGCCGACCTCCCCTCTTCGCGCGGGCCTGTGTCGGCCGTGGGGAACCCTGTGACAAGATCCGCTGGCATGTCATCTGTCATGTCGTCAGCCATGCCTTCGTCGCCCACGGGCCCCTCAAGAACCGGTCGCCGTCTGCTGGTCGCCCTGCTCGCGCTGCTCGCGACAGCAGGCTCCACCGTGGCCGAGGCCGGCACGCCGTCCGGCCCGGCGCCCGGCGCCGCGGTGAGAGCGGCCGAACCCGCGACGCCCGACCGCCCCAGCTACGACGTGAAGCTGCGCGCCGACGCCGACGGCTCCCACTGGGCGGGCCGGCAGACGGTGTCCTTCCGCAACGCCTCCAGCCGGCCCCTGCGTGAGGTGTACATACGCCTGTGGGGCAATGGCGAGGACGGCTGCGGGACATCCGGAAGACCGTCCCCCGTCCGCGTCTCCCACGTGCGCGGCGGCACTCCGGGCCGCCCCGGCGTGAAGTGCACGGCGCTGCGCATCGCTCTGCCGAGGCCGCTCGCACGCGGCGAGCGGACGGCCGTCTCCTTCGACTTGGCCCTCACCGTGCCCGCACGCAACAACCGCTTCGGCCGCGAAGGCGCGTTCCGCTTCCTGGGCAACGCGCTGCCGGTCCTCGCCGTGCACGACGCGAGGGGATGGCACCTCGATCCGTATGTGTCGTACGGCGAGAGCTTCTACACCCTGGCGAGCGACTTCCGGGTGCGCCTTGACCACCCGTCCGCCCTCAAGGTCCCGGCGACCGGCAGCACATGGACCCGCCCCGGCGGTACCGGGCGTACGGTCACCCACAGCGTCGCCAAGCGGGTGCGGGACTTCGCATGGGCGGCGGGCCCGTTCCGCACCGCGACCCAGACCTCGCCCGACGGCGTGCGCGTGAAGTCGTACTGGTCGCCGAACACGCCCACCGCCGGTGTCCGCCTCAACCGCAAGGACGGCGTCGCCGCCATCGACCGGTTCGGCAGGGAGTTCGGCCGCTATCCGTACGGCGAGATCGACCTCGTGATGACCCCCGGGTTCGCCGGCGGCATGGAGTACCCCGGCCTGGTCATCCTCGGCACCGAGGAGGAGGGCGGCGCCACCGTCCATGAGATCGCCCACCAGTGGTGGTACGGCGTCGTGGGCAACGACGAGTACAACTCACCCTGGCTGGACGAGAGTTTCGCTCAGTACGCCAACGCGCGCTACTACCGCTGGGACGGGTTCGAGTGCTCGCCGGACGACTCCTGGCCGAGCGCCACCGCCGCGCTCACCAACTCGATGGCCTACTGGTCTACACACCGTGACGAGTACTTCCAGGTCGTGTACGGGATCGGCCCTTGCGTCCTGGCCGACCTGGAGCACGTCCTCGGGGCCGGCACCATGGCGCGCCTCATCAAGAAGTACGCCCACGACCACTGGTACGGCGTCTCCACCACCGCCGGCTTCAAGAAGGCCGCACAGTCGATGACGCACAGGGACCTCGGCCCCTTCTGGCGGAAGCACCGCATCCGCTGAAGTCGCACTCCGCTCGCGGGTGACGGGCGTACCCCGTCGGCGCCACGATGACGGTGACCGACGGGGTACGCGGGCAGGGCGGCGTCGTTCCGGCGGTGCATCCGGGTTGATTGGGCTTCAGGAGCTGGGGCAGGACTGCGGGGGCTGACGCGGAGGCAGGCACGACTTCCGGTGATCATGAGGTGTCGAGTCCCTGATCACCACGACGGAAGACCGTGCCTGCCTGCTCATCCTCGCTCATCCCGCGCCCTCTGGGCCAACTCGCCGACACCGCGCCGACCGTCCCCGATGACCTCCCCGGCCTGCTGACCTGCCTGGCTCAGGTGCCCGTTCCCCGCCGGGACCAGGGCCGACGCCACTCGCTCGCCTTCGTCCTCTCCCTGGCCGCGTGCGCGGTCCTGGCCGGAGCGAAGTCCCTGGCCGCGATCGCGGAGTGGGCCGCCGACGCCCCGCCCAACGTCCTGGCCCGGCTCGGTGGCCCATGCCGGGAGCCGGACCGCGGCCCCGTCGCCCCGGCCGAGGCCACCGTGCGTCGTGTCCTCCAACGCATCGACGGCGACGCGCTGGATACAGCCGTCGGAAGTTGGCTCGCCGGGCGCGAACGCGCCGCCGGCCAGGAGGAGAACGACAGCGACCGGCGGCCCCTGCCCTCCCTCGCCGTGGACGGCAAGACCGTGCGCGGTGCCCGCCGCACCGACGGCACCCAGGTCCATCTGCTCGCCGCGATGACGGGGGCCGGTCTGGTCACCGCCCAGCGCGAGGTGGACGCCACGACCAACGAGATCACCGTCTTCCAGCCCCTGCTTGCCCCGCTCAACCTGCACGGCACGGTGGTCACCTTCGACGCCCTCCACTCGCAGACCGCCCACGCGCGCTTCCTCGTCGAGGACAAGCACGCCCACTACATCGCGCTGATCAAGGGCAATCAGCCCACCCTGCACCAGTGGCTGAAGGCCCTGCCATGGCGGGAAGTGCCACTCCTGGACAAGACGCGGGCCACCGCGCACGGCCGCGACCAGATCCGCCGGATCAAGGCCGCCGCCGTCGCCGGGATCGCGTTCCCACACGCGGTGCAGGCCGTCCAGATCGTGCGCCGCCGACGGATCGTCACCACCGGCAAGGTCACCCTGGAACGCATCTACGGGGTGACCGACCTGACCGCGGAGCAGGCCGACGCAACCGAGATCGCCCGCCGCGTCCGCGGCCACTGGGGCATCGAGAACAAGATCCACCACGTCAGGGACACCACGTACACCGAGGACGCCTCCCGCGTACGCACCGGCACCGCTCCACGTGCCATGGCATCCCTGCGTAACCTGGCCATCGGCGCTCTCCGACTCGGCAACCAGACGAACATCGCCGCTGGACTCCGCCACCACACCCGCGACGCCAACCGTCCACTGATCACCCTCGGCATCATGTGATCAACCAGGACACATCACCTGAACGACGCGGCCCTGGGCCGGCGGCTGGGTAAGCCGCCCCCAATCGGGGCATCGCGGTATCCCGCGGCGGCCGGCCTGCTGCGACAACGGACCGGTGCAGGTTCGGGATGGCCGCAGGCCCGTACAAGCAGGCGTCGTCGGGCGCATCAACCCAATTCTCGAGTTGCGCAGACCTACCACGCGTGATGCGTTGGTAGCGAGCCTTTGCTCCATCAGGGAATGCATCTGCACAGCATCGACGTGGCCTTCTCCCGCGTGCAGGTCGCCGCATCGTCCCCGACGAACCTTCCAGGGTGCAATGAGAGGGCTTCTTGAAGAGAGGCCTTTTGTGGACACCGAGAATGAGCTCCCCAGCGCGCTGTCGGGCATTCGGGTGCTCGACCTGTCGACCGTGGTCATGGGGCCCTACGCCGCGCAGATCCTGGGCGACCTCGGGGCAGATGTGATCAAGGTCGAAGCCCCGAGCGGCGACGTGTCCCGGTCGTCCTTCCCGCAGTTGCACCCGGGCATGTCCGCTCTGGCACTCCACGTCAACCGCAACAAGCGCAGTCTCGGCCTGAACCTGAAGATGCCGGAGGGCCGCGAAGCATTCCTCAAGCTGGTCGAGACCGCCGATGTGGTGGTGACGAATATGCGCCCCGGCGCCCTGCAGCGGCTGCGGCTGGAGCATCCGGTCCTGGCCGAGCGCAACCCCCGTCTGGTGTACTGCCATGCGCAGGGGTTCCGGAGCGATTCACGATTCGCCGACCGAGCCGCCTACGACGAGGTCGTCCAGGCGGCGTCCGGGATGGTCTACCTGATGCAGCGCCTCACCGGCACCCCGTACTACGTACCCACCATCCTGGCCGACAAGCTCTGCGCGCTGACCATCGTGTACTCGGTGCTGGCCGCGCTGGCGCACCGCCTACGCACCGGCGAGGGGCAGCACGTGGAGGTGCCGATGACCGACACCCTGCTGACCTTCAACCTGCTCGAGCACCTCGTGGGGAACACCTTCCTACCGGCGGCCGGACCCATGGGTTACTCCCGGACCATCACACCCATGCACCGTGCCTCCGCCACCAGCGACGGCTGGGCGTGCATCATGCCCTACACGCCGAAGAACATCAGGGACTTCTTCCACGCGGCTGGCAGACCAGAACTGGCGGAGGACGAGAGATTCGCCTCCACCCGCAGCCTCGCTCAGCACGCTGCCGAGCTGTACGAACTTATCGAGGAACTGGCCGGGGAGAAGACCACAGCGGAATGGGAGCAGCTGTGCGTCGAGTACAGCATTCCCTTCGCGCCGGTGCTCACGGCCGCGGAGGTCACGCAGGACCCCTACATCACGGAGGGCGGACCGCTGACGGTGGAGGAGCACCCTACCGAGGGCCCCCACCGGGTGATCCAGCCACCGGTACGGTTCTCCGCCTCCCCCTCCCGAGTACGCCGCCACTGCCCCACCATCGGCCAGCACACCACTGAAGTCCTCACCGAACTGGGCTACAGCGAAGACGAGATCGCACGGCTCATCGCCGAAGGAGCAGCGGGCGGCTCGGCACAAGCGGCCAGCCCGTGACCCGACCGTCCCAGACGGAAGGCAACAGCATCCGACCCGAACCTGGTGTACGCGGAGGCCAGAGAAGGCGTCCTGACATTAGAGATCAACCGACCGGAACAGCGGAACGCGGTCAACCGGCAAGCCGGGGAGGGAATCGCCACCCTGGACGAACGGCACTCCCCTGCGGACTGGAACACATCAGCTGCTTGAGCCCTTTCAACAGGGCTGCCCGAACGGCAAGTGCGGGTGTTACTCGTGTGCGCCGCGCCCTGCGTCGCAGCCGACCTTCACGACTACCAGTTCCGCCTGACCGTAGAACACGACTATCCGATGCAGGGCTAAGGTTGACCACGTGGAATTGCTGCATTTGCGGTATTTCGTCGCGGTTGCCGAGGAGCTGAACTTCTCTGCCGCGGCTCGTCGGCTGCACATGGCGACCTCGCCGCTGAGCCGGCAGATCCGGAATCTGGAGCGAGAGCTCGGCCACCAGCTGTTCGATCGCGATACCCACCACGTCACTCTCACCCCGGCCGGCACAGCACTGGTGCCGCTGGCGCAGGAGATGCTGGAGCAGGCCAATTCCCTCCAGTGGCGGCTGAACGAGGCGGTCCGGCCTCGGCTCACCACCGTGTTCCTCGGCATGCCCGATGGGGTGCACCCCCTGCTGCGGGCCCGGGTCAACGCCCTCACCGAGCGTGTCCATGAGCGGTTCGAGCTCAAGCGCTGGCCCGGCAGCACCTCCGCGCTGGTCACTGCCGTGCACGAGGGCAAGCTGGCACTGACCCTGGCTCGGCTCCCGGTCAGCGACCCCGCGCTGGACCAGCTGCACGTGATGTCGGAGCAGCTGGGGGCGCTGATGCCGGCCGACCAGTTCGCCGGGCAGGACTCCGTCTCACTGACCGAGCTGACCGACCTGCCCTATGTCGAACCTCCGAAGGAATTGCGGCCCGCGTATTTCGACCTGCTGGAGCGCGAATTGTGGGAGCACGGGATCAAGAAACGCATCAATCTGAGCGACAGCGACACCGGATATCGCGGCGTCTACGAGGTAGTTTCCAGCGGAATGGGCTTCAGTATTTCGATATGCGACCCGGAAAGCCCGATGCGGGGCTACCAGGTGGAGGGCATAGCGGCACTGCCGTTCACGGATTTCCATCCCCATCTGGACACCGCCCTGCTCTGGCGTCGCGACCGCGCCGAGGGCGGCGACCTGGGCGAACTGATCGACGCGGCTCGCGAGGTCTTCACCGACCGCCCCATCCACACCTGACCAAATCCTCGACAAAATCCGCCTGGAAAACGGTGTGACCCCTAGGGTCACACCGTTGTTGACCAAACAGCAATTCCACCCCCCGTCATTCTGCATTAGCGTCTTTGTTGAGCAATGGAGCAGCTCGAAAGGAGCGAAGAATGGCGAACACAACCGCTGCCGGGCCGCTGGACGGGGTGCGCATCATCGACATGTCCACCGTGGTGATGGGCCCGTACGCGGCACAGATATTGGGTGACCTTGGCGCCGATGTGATCAAGATCGAGTCCCCCGGGGACACCATCAGGATGGGCCCGTACCGGACCACACCGGGTATGACGTCGCTGCATTTGAACGTGAACCGCAACAAGCGCAGTGTGGCCCTCAATCTGAAGGACCCGGCCGAGCACGAGCAGGCTCTGCGGCTGATCGACACCGCCGACGCGCTGATCACCAACATGCGCCCCCGTGCGCTGGCCCGCCTGGGCATGACCTACCAGGACGTCGCTGCTCGCAACCCGGGCCTGGTCTACGCGCAGGCGCAGGGTTTCCGCAGCAATTCGGACCGAGCCGGCATCGCCGCCTACGACGAGACGGTGCAGGCGGCTTCCGGGCTGGTCGACATCGCCGACCGCGTGCTGGGCACGCCGATGATCCTGCCGTCCATCCTCGCTGACAAGGTCGCCGGGCTGACCATCCTCTACAGCCTGCTGGCCGCTCTGGTGCACCGCGGCCGCAGCGGTCAAGGCCAGCACATCGAGATCCCGATGACCGACACGATGATCGCGTTCAACCTGGTCGAGCACCTCGCCGGGCACGTGTATGAGCCGGCCGAGGGCCCCACCGGCTTCCCGCTGTCGATGCTCCCTGGCCACAGGGCACGCCGTACCAAGGACGGTCTGGCCTGCGTGATGCCCTACAGCGCGCAGAACTATCGCGACGTCTTCAACGCCGCCGGCCGCCCCGACCTGGCCGCCGACCCACGGGTGAACACCGAGAACTTCAACCTCATCGACAACGACCTGTACGACCTGGTCGACGAGTGCGCCCAAGCGCTCACCACGGAGGAGTGGGCCGAAGTGTGCGCCAAGCACAACATCCCGATGGGACCGGTGCTGGAGCTGGAGCACGCGCACGAGGACGACTACGTCCGCGACGGCCACCTCCTCGACGCCGTCGAGCACCCCACCGAGGGCCTGATCCGCCAGATCGGCATCCCGGTCAGGTTCTCCGCCACGCCAGGCTCCATCCGCCGCCCGGCCCCCCTGCCGGGCCAGGACACCGCCGACGTCCTCGCCGAACTCGCCGGCTGAATCCAGGGAGGAGAACACACCCATGAGCACCACCGAAGTACGCGCCGAGCGGGTCGGCTCGACGCTGCTGATCACTATCGACCGCCCCAAGGCCCGCAATGCCGTAAACGCGGCGGTGGCAGCCGCCCTGGCCGCCGCGCTGGACGAGCTGGAATCCGACCCCGCGCTTCGCGTCGGCGTCCTGACGGGGGCGGGGGGCACCTTCTGCGCCGGTATGGACCTCAAGGCTGCCCTGAAGGGCGAGTCGCCGGAGGTCGAGGGCCGAGGCTTCGGCGGACTGACCGAGACCGAGCTGACCAAGCCACTGATCGCCGCCGTCGAGGGCTTCGCCATGGGCGGAGGGTTCGAACTGGCGCTGGGCTGTGACCTGATCGTCGCCGCCGGAGACGCGAAGTTCGGACTGCCCGAGGTCAAGCGCGGACTGATCGCCGCGGGGGGCGGCGTGATCCGGCTGCCCAAGCGGATCCCCTATCACCTGGCGATGGAGTTCCTGCTGACCGGCGACCCGGTCAGCGGTCGTCACGCCGCGGAGCTGGGCTTGGTCAACCGGGTCGCCCTCAGCGGTGAGGCCACCGCCGTCGCGCTGCAACTGGCCGAGCAGCTCGTGGCGAACGCTCCGCTCGCGCTTGCCGCGGTCAAGCAGCTCGCGCGGGCCGCGGACGGCCGCCCGGAGAGGGACGCGTTCGCCGCACAGCGCACGATCATGAATGGCCTGATGGCCTCGGCCGATGTCCACGAGGGCATGACCGCCTTCGCCGAGCGTCGCGCCCCGGAGTGGACGGGAAAGTAGAAATGAAGATCGAAGACGTTCGCCGTCTGGTGGACACCCCGCTGTCGAACCCGGCGTATGCGCCGGTGGTGGCCCGGTTCACCGACCGCGAATACCTCAACATCGTCTACCGCACCGACGCCGACGCGCTGCGCGCCGTCGTCCCCGAGCCCCTGCAGATCGACGCCCACGAGCCGCTGGTCCGGTTCGAGATCATGAAGATGAACGAGGTCACCGCCTACGGCCCCTACACCGAGGGCGGCCTGGTCATCCCGGTCACCTTCGAGGGCGAACGGGGCGAGTATCTGCACTCGATGTACCTCGACAACTTCCCCGCCACCGCGGCCGGACGCGAACTCAGCGCCTACCCGAAGGTCATCGGCGCGCCGAAGCTGTACGTCGACGGCCCCACGCTGGTCGGCACCATCGACTTCGGCACGCTGCGCGTCGCCACCGCCACCATGGGCTACAAGCACTACGAGCTCGACAAGCGTCAGGCTGAAGCGCAGATCACGACGCCGACCTTCATGCTCAAGATCATCCCCGGCTACGACGGCACCCCGCGCGTGCAAGAACTGGTCCGTACCCAGATCACCGACATCGTGGTCAAGGAGGCCTACACCGGACCCGCCCGGCTGCAACTGTTCCAGCACGCCCTCGCCCCGCTGGCCGATCTGCCCGTCCTCGAGGCCGTCTCCGCCAGCCACATCAACACCGACCTGACCCTCGCCGGGCCCAAGCCGGTCTTCGACTACCTGAAGGAAGGCGCGCGATGAGCCGGCCGTTCCGCACCGCCGCCGTGATCGGCGCAGGAACCATCGGCCTGTCCTGGACAGCCCTGTTCGCCGCCCACGGCATGACCGTCCGCGTCAGCGACCCGCGCCCGGACCTTGCCGAAGCCGTCGCCGACGCACTGGAGCAGTTCGCCCCGCACCTCACCGCCCAGGGCCTGGACGTGAGTGGCCTCGCTGCCCACGTCCACATCGCCGCGGACGTCACCGAAGCGGTCCGCGACGCCGACATCGTCCAGGAGAACGGCCCGGAGAACGTCGAGTTCAAGAAGGACCTGTTCGCCACCCTGGTCCGCGAGGCGCCGAAACACGCGCTGCTGCTCAGCTCCTCCTCCGCGATCCCCACCACCACCTTCACCAAGGAGATCCAGGACGCGGACCGGATCCTCATCGGCCACCCCTTCAACCCGCCCCACCAGATCCCGCTCGTCGAGGTCGTACCGGGTGAGCGCACCAGCAAGGACGCCGTCCAGAAGGCCGTCGACTTCTACACCTTCCTCGACCGCACCCCCGTCGTCCTGCACAAGGAGATCCCTGGCTTCGTCGGCAACCGCCTGCAGCACGCGATCAGCCGCGAGGCCACCTACCTCGTCCAGCAGGGCGTGGTCAGCCCGCAGGACATCGACAAGGTCCTCACCAACTCCCTCGGCATCCGCTGGGCCACCGTCGGACTCTTCCTCGGACAGCACCTCGGCGGCGGCCCCGGCGGCTACCGGCACATCGTCACACACATCGGCAAGTCCATGAGCAAGTCGATCACCCTCGGCGAACCTTCCCAGGACCCCGAACTCGAGGAAACGGCCATCAAGGCCGTCGAAAAGGCCTACGGCACCTCCCCGTCCACGGAACTCAGCGAGCTGCGCGACCGCAAGCAACTCGCCGTCCTGTCCGCACTGCAACAGGCAAGCAAAACAGGCAAAGAGAGCACTTGAGACGGGAGCCGCTATGGCCCCGCCGGACAACAAGACCCGCACTCATAAGGATCACGCAATGTCTAACGACCTACTTCTCAACCCGCGCACCTACGACCCGAAGCACTTCGACCCGGAGACCCGTCGACTGCTGCGGGCCACGATCGACTGGTTCGAGAACCGCGGCAAGAACCAGCTGATGGACGACTACAACGATCATGTCTTTACGGCGGACTTCCTGGAGTTCGCAGCCAAGGAGGGGCTGTTCGCCACCTTCCTCACCCCGTCCTCCGACGCCGAGGGCGACGAGAACAAGCGCTGGGACACCGCCCGTAACGCCGCCCTCAACGAGATCCTCGGCTTCTACGGCCAGTCTTACTGGTACACCTGGCAGGTCACCATCCTCGGCCTCGGCCCGGTGTGGCAGAGCGCCAACGAGCAGGTGCGCGCCAAGACGGCGAAGCTGCTCTCCGAGGGGCATGTGGCGGCGTTCGGCCTGTCCGAGAAGACCCACGGCGCCGACATCTACCAGACGGACATGGTCCTCACCCCCGACGGCAAGGGCGGCTTCCGCGCCAACGGCTCCAAGTACTACATCGGCAACGGAAACGTCGCAGGCGTGGTCTCCGTCTTCGGCCGCCGCTCCGACATCGAGGGCCCCGAGGGCTATGTCTTCTTCACCGCCGACAGCCGTCACCCGAACTACCACCTGGTGAAGAACGTGGTGAGCGCGCAGCACTACGTCAGCGAGTTCCGTCTCGAGGACTACCCGGTGTCGGCCGAGACCATCATGCACACCGGTGAGGATGCCTTCTCCGCCGCCCTCAACACCGTCAACGTCGGCAAGTTCAACCTGTGCGCCGACGGTATCGGCATCTGCACGCACGCCATGTACGAGGCGGTCACCCACTCCCACAACCGCTACCTGTACGGCAAGCCGGTCACCAACTTCCCGCACGTGCGCCGGGAGTTCACCGACGCCTACGTCCGCCTGATCGGCATGAAGCTCTTCAGCGACCGCGCCGTCGACTACTTCCGCTCCGCCAACGCCGACGACCGCCGCTACCTGCTCTTCAACCCCATGACCAAGATGAAGGTCACCACCGAGGCCGAGAAGGTCATCGACCTGCTGTGGGACGTCATCGCGGCCAAGGGCTTCGAGAAGGACACCTACTTCGACAAGGCCGCCAAGGACATCCGCGGCCTGCCGAAGCTGGAGGGCACGGTTCACGTCAACCTCGCCCTGATCCAGAAGTTCATGTCGAACTACCTGTTCAACCCGGTCGAGTACGCGCCCGTGCCGACCCGCCTCGAGGCGGCGGACGACACCTTCCTCTTCCACCAGGGTCCGGCGCACGGCCTGGGCGCCATCCGCTTCGCCGACTGGCGCGCCCCCTACGACCGGTTCGCCAAGCTGCCCAACGTCGCCCGCTTCCGCGAGCAGGCCGACGCGCTGTGCGAGCTGCTCACCGACAACGCCCCCACCAAGGAGCAGCTGAAGGACCTCGACTTCTCGCTCTCTGTCACCCAGCTCTTCGCTCTGGTGGTCTACGGCCAGCTGATCCTGGAGCAGGCCGAGCTGACCGGCCTGGACACCGACGTGGTGGACGAGCTCTTCGACGTGCTGATCCGGGACTTCTCCGGCTTCGCCACCGACCTGTACGGCAAGGCGGCCGCCACCGACGCCCAGGTCGCCTGGGCCAAGGCCGCCGTCCGCCGCCCGGCCCCCGACGCGGAGCGCTACGCCCGCGTCTGGTCCCAGGTCGAGGCGCTGTCCGGCGCGTACGAGATGCAGCCGTAGCCCCTACCCGCCCAAGCCCGCTGCCTGACCGGCCCCGGACGGGTCAGGCAGCGCCGGGAAACTTCCCTAGTCGCCACGAGCCGCAACCGGCGGCTCGTAATTATGGATCAATCACTAACCTAGGAGTGGACAATGATACGGACAGCGTTCTGTGACGTCTTCGATGTCGAGTACCCCATCGTTCAGGGCGGAATGCAGTGGGTGGGCCGGGCTGAACTGGTCTCGGCGGTCGCCAACGCCGGCGGACTCGGTCTTCTCACGGCGCTGACCCAGCCCTCGCCCGAGGCCCTGGCCAAGGAGATCATCCGATGCCGGGAGATGACCGACAAGAACTTCGGCGTCAACCTGACGATGCTGCCCACGATCAACCCGCCGCCGTACGCCGAGTACCGCGATGCGATCATCGAGTCCGGAGTCACGGTGGTGGAGACGGCAGGCTCCAGCCCCGCGGAGCACATGCCCGCGTTCAAGGCCGCCGGGGTGAAGGTACTGCACAAGTGCACCAGCGTCCGCCATGCCGTCAAGGCACAGGGACTGGGCGTGGACGGCATCTCCATCGACGGGTTCGAATGCGCCGGTCACCCGGGCGAGGACGACGTTCCCGGCCTGGTCCTGATCCCCGTGGCAGCTCGGGAGATCTCCGTCCCGATGATCGCGTCCGGCGGCTTCGCCGACGGCCGCGGCCTGGTCGCCGCGCTCGCACTGGGCGCCGACGGCATCAACATGGGCACACGGTTCCTCGCCACCGCCGAGGCACCGGTGCACGAGAAGGTCAAGAAGCAGATCGTCCGGTCGAGCGAGCGGGACACCGAACTGATCTTCCGGACCCTCGGCAACACCGCCCGGGTCGCCCGCAACGCGGTGAGCGTGGAAGTCGTGAAGAGGCTCAACGCCGGCGCCAAGTTCGAGGACGTGCGCGAACTGGTGGCCGGAGCCCGCGGCCGCAAGGTCTTCGAGGTCGGAGACCTCGATCTCGGAATCTGGACCGCAGGCCTGTCGCAGAGCCTCATCCATGACGTCCCCACCGTGGAGGAGCTGATCCAGCGGATCGTCTCCGAAGCCGAGCAGCTCATCACCGACCGGCTCCCCAGCGTCGTCCGCTGACCCCCCACCCACCAGAACCCTAGAGGTTGTCGTGACCGCATCCCTCACCAACCCGTCTCCCGACCAGGCCGAATGGGCCCGCATGGGCACCCGCCTGGGCGTCGAGGACGCCCTCGCCACCGTCACGCTCTGCCGACCCGAGCAGCGCAATGCCCAACACCCCGGCACCTGGCCCGCACTCGCGGCGGTCGGCCGCGCCCTGTCCGGCCCCGTACGGGGTGGTCCTGCTCCGTGCCGAGGGCATTTCCTTCTCGGCCGGTCTGGACCGGGCCATGCTCACTCCCGAGGGCGTTCCAGGCGAGCTCAGTACCTTCCAGTTGGCCGCGCCGCCCGACCAGGAGGTGCAGGACACCATCGCCTCCAACCAGGAGACCTTGACCTGATGGCGCCGCCCCGACCTGATCACCATCGCCGCGGTTCGGGGGCATGCCATCGGCGCGGCTTCCAGCCGGCCCTCAGCTGCGACCTGCGGGTGATCGCCGAGGACGGGCGGCTCGCCATGCGCGAGACCGCGTTGGGCACGGTCCCCGACATGACCGGTGCCAAGCAGCTCACCGAGCTGGTCGGCTACTCCCGCGCTTTGGAGCCCTGCGCCACCGGACGCTTTGTGTACGCCGAGGAGGCCGTACGGATCGGTCTGGCCTCCCTCGCCGTGCCCGGCGGAAAGCTGGACGCCGCCGCTCGCGAGCTGGCCGCGGTGGTGCTCAAGGCCCCGCGTAACGCTGTGGTCGCGACCAAGGCCCTGCTCCAGGGCACCGCCGACCGACCTACGCCGAGCAGCGCGCCGCCGAGCGAGCAGCCCAGGCCGGCCGTGTGCGCACCCTGACGGGCATCGGGGGCTGATCGAACTGTCGCGGCCGACGCCGGGCCGCTCATCACCCACCGGCGGCCCGACGTCGTCCGCCCGGCCTTCGGCTCACCAGAAGTCGTCCGCCTACCTTCGACTCCAGAAGGAGAACCATCAACGTGTCCGACACCGTGGACTACGAGCTCGACGGCCCCCTCGCCGTCATCACCATCACCCGTCCCAAGGCGATGAACGCCCTGGACACCCCCACCCTGGTTGCCCTGCGCGACACCGTAACAACCGCTGCCAAGGACCCCGCCGTACGCGCCCTTCTGCTCACCGGCGCCGGCGACAAGGCCTTCTGCGCCGGGGCGGACCTCAAGGACGACGCACTGCGCCAGGCCAAGGACGGCTCCAGCATCCCCGCCGTCTTTTCGAGCGTCAGCGATTACTACAACCCACTGGCCAGGGCACTGGCAGGGATGCGCAAGCCCACCGTGGCCGCCGTCAACGGGGCGGCCGCCGGAGCCGGCGCCGGGCTGGCCTTCGCCTGCGACTTCCGCCTCGTCGCCGACACAGCTGGCTTCAACACCGCCTTCGCGGGCATCGCGCTCACCGCCGACACCGGCGCCTCCTGGACGCTGCCGCGACTGATCGGCCACGCCAAGGCCACGGAGCTGCTGATGCTGCCGCGTACCGTCAAGGCAGCCGAGGCGCTGGAGCTGGGCCTGGCCACCCGGGTCGTCCCGGCCGCCGAGATGGCCCAGACCGCCCGCGACTTCGGGAGACAACTGGCCGAGGGGCCCACGCTGGCGCTCGGCGCGCTGAAGGAGTCGCTCGCCTTCGCCGCGTCCCACTCGCTCAGCGAAACCCTGGACAAGGAGGACGAACTGCAGACCCGTGCCCTCGCCTCCCAGGACCACGCCATCGCCGTTCAGGCCTTCCTCGACAAGGAACAGCCCACCTACCTCGGCCACTGAACGGCCGTCAGTTTGCCCGCCGCCGCACCGTTGCCCTGGCAGGGACTGTCCTAAAGATTGTGCCCGCTGGACGCCGTCTACGCAGTCGTCATGATCGACGCCATCGTCGTGAAGATCCGGGTTCGGTCGACGATCTTGTGATCCGGGCGGCTGAGCAGCTCGTGCCGACTGTTCGCGATCATGCATCGCGTGCTCTCATGATGTGCTCTTGGAGCTGTTTCCGTACTTGTCTGCGTTGCTGATCGAGGAGGTCGAGCGGCGACCTAACCAGGTAGTGCTGAGAACGCGGGTGCGGGCGATGACTGGCTGCTGTCGGTGCGGCCATAGCTCGGCCCGGGTGCACGGTCGGTACGTACGCAGGCTGCGTGATGTCCCCGTGGGCGGGCTCGGTGTCGTGATCGAGTTATGCGTGCGTCGCTTCCGCTGCGAGAACCCTGCGTGCACGGCGGTGACGTTCGCCGAGCAAATCGCGGGACTGACCACCCCGCACAGTCGGCATACCCCGCTGCTGCGTGGGGTGTTGACGCAGATCGGGCTGGCTCTGGCCGGCCGGGCAGGGGCCCGCCTGGCGGCCGTGGGCGGCCTCACTGTGGGGAAGGACACGCTGTTGCGGCTGGTCAGGTCGCTGCCCGAGCCGGAGGTCGGCAAGGTGGAGATCCTCGGTGTCGACGACTTCGCCTTCCGCAAGGGCCGCCACTACGGTTTTGATCGACATGGCCACCCACCGGCCGCTGTACCTCTACGACTGCCGTGACGGCGAGGACCTGGCCGCCTGGCTCCGCGGTCACCCCGAGGTGAGGGTTATTTGCCGGGACCGTTCCAGCGGTTACGGGGAGGGCGCCCGGGTCGGGGCGCCGCAGGCCGAGCAGGTTGCGGATCGGTATCACCCTTTGGGCCAACCTCGGCCAGGCAGTCGAGAAGACGGTCAACACCCATCGCTCCCGCCTGGCCGAATCGCCTCCCGGCTCGGCCTCCAGCCCCGACCACGGGGAGGTGGAGCCCGAGGTGGTCCAGCCGCCGAAAGAGCTGAAGATCATTTGAGTGGCGGTGACACTCAAGATCCGGACCACACGCGGGCCAACACCGCCTCTCGGGCCTCAACATCTGCCGTTTCCGCTGGTCAACGAGGTGTTGAGTCCGTACCACCAGCAGACCAAGAACCTGCTTGCGACTGCAGCCCAGACCGCACGGTTCAGCGACCACTTTCACAGTCACCCGGTTACGCCTTCCAAACACGACCGTGACCTGCGAAAACACCCCGCGCGGGCGAATTCGACCCGGATTCGCCCCGGAAGCCTCCGATCAGAGCAACGCTCCTTCTTGATCTGCAGATATACAACTTCTGCCGCTGTACCAGCCGTATGCCGCCAAAGAAGTGCCAGAGAAGCAATAAAACGGACATATATCTCAATGAGATGGTCACCGATGAACGCGCCCGTCACCGCGGGCAGACGGCATGACTGCTGTCTTTCTTGTCGGCGCGCAGCGGCACAGTGCCTCGCATCAGCGCTCCCACCAGGGAGTTTCCAAGCACTCTTCCGTGACACGGAAGCCGTATTGCGCCCTCGCACAGCCCGTCCCGACGATGTCGCCACGACCCAAAGACGGGAGCCGAACACCATGCCGCACATCACCGCTTTTGCCAGGAACCAGTGGTACGTCGCCGCCCACAGTCACGAGGTCGGGCGGGAGTTGCTCGGGCGGACGGTTCTCGGGGAACCGCTCGTGTTCTACCGCACCGAGGAGGACGGCCGTCCCGTCGCCCTCAACGACCGCTGTGTGCACCGGCGTTACCCGCTGTCGGAGAGCGGGCTCGACGGTGACCGGATCGTGTGCGGGTACCACGGGTTCACCTACGACCGCACCGGCGCCTGCGTGTACGTGCCGGGGCAGAAACGCATCCCGCGCACCGCCCGGGTCGCCTCCTACCCGGTGGTCGAGCAGGACTCCCTGGTCTGGGTCTGGATCGGCGACCCCGGGCTCGCCGATCCGGACGCCATCCCGCGGGCCCGGCACCTCGACGCCCCGGGCTGGACGACCGTACGGGGCATGGAGCCCATCGACGCGGACTACGGCCTCCTCGTCGACAACCTCCTCGACCTCTCCCACGAGACCTACCTGCACGGCGGCTACATAGGCACCCCGGAGGTCGCCGAGACGCCGATCACCACGGAGGTCGACGAGGGCGCCGGGGTCGTGCGGGTCAGCCGGCACATGGACGACGCCGAGTGCCCGCCGTTCTACGCCCGTTCGACCGGGATCGAGGGCCGGATCACCCGCTGGCAGGACATCGAGTACCACGCGCCCTGCCTGTACCTGCTGCACAGCCGGATCGCACCGGCCGGCGTGGTGCCCGAGGCCGACGGCAGCGACCCGAACGGCTTCCACACCGAGATCACCTACGCGATCACCCCGTCCTCGGACGGCAGGGTGTACGACTTCTGGATGGTCTCCCGGGACTGGGCGACCGACGACACCGAGGTCACCGACTTCCTGCGGAACAACAACCACACGGTGGTCATGCAGGACGTGGACGCCCTCAACCTCCTGCAGCGGACGCTGGGTTCGGAGCGGGCCGGCTACCAGGAGCTGAGCATCAACATCGACACCGGCGGTCTCGCCGCCCGCCGGATCCTCGCCCGGCTGGCCGAGGAGGGCGACAAGCCCGTGGAGAAGGTCCTGTGAACACCCCGACCGGTGAGGTCTACCGCGTCGACTGGCTGCCGGGCACCGACGTGCTGCACGGCACCTGTCACTGCGGGGCCGAGCACACCGCGCAGGACCCGGTCGAGATGTGGGAGTGGATGCTCGGCCACCCCGAGGGACACCAGCCCCCGGAGCGCACGACATGAGCCTGTACGAAGCCGAACTGGTCGTCGGCGCGAGGGTGTCGGCGGCCGACGGGGTCGTCTCCCTCACCCTTCGGCATCCCCTCGGCGAGGAACTTCCGCGCTGGGAACCGGGGGCGCATGTCGATGTCGTGCTCGGGCCCGGGCTGGAGTGGCAGTTCTCGCTGTGCGGGGATCCCGGGGACCGTTCCGGATGGCGCGTCGCGGTGTTGCGGGAACCCGGCGGACGGGGCGGATCCGCCTTCGTCCACGAGCGGTTGGGCGTCGGCGACAAGGTGTGGGTACGCGGCCCGCGCAACCACTTCCGGCTGGAGCCGGCCCCGCGCTACCGGTTCGTCGCGGGCGGCATCGGCATCACCCCGATCCTGCCGATGCTGGCCGCCGCCGTGGCCGCGGGCGCCGAGTGGACCCTGCTGTACGGCGGCCGGACCCGGCGGTCCATGGCGTTCACCGGCGAACTGGCGCGCTACGGCGGGGAGCGGGTCACCGTCGCCCCGCAGGACGAGACCGGGCTGCTGGACCTCGGCCCGGTACTGGACGACGTCCCGGACGGCACCCTCGTGTACTGCTGCGGTCCGGAGCCGCTGCTGGACGCGGTGGAGGAGCACTGCCCGGCGGGCGTCCTGCGGGTGGAGCGGTTCCGGCCGAAGGCCCGACAGGCGGGCGAGGACGGCGAGTTCGAGGTCGTCCTGGCCCGGAGCGGCCGTACCCTCACCGTCGCACCCGGGGTCTCCGTGCTCGACAGCGTCCGGGCCGCCGGGGTCGAGGTGCTCTACTCCTGTACCGAGGGCACCTGCGGGACGTGCGAGACGGATGTCCTCGAAGGCGACCCGGACCACCGGGACTCGGTGCTCTCCGAGGAGGAGCGGGCGGCCGGGGAGACCATGCTCATCTGTGTGTCGCGGTGCCGAGGGGAGCGCCTGGTGCTCGATCTGTGATCCGCAGGTCCGCCTCGATCCGCGCCACCGCCGCGAGCAGCGGCGCCAGCAGGTCGCGGCGGACCGCGGCGGTGGACATCCGGCCGGAGTGCACCGCCAGTGCCACCCCGGCCACCACCTGGCCGCTCCGGTTCCGCACCGGGGCGGCCAGTGTTCTGACGCCGTCCTCCAGGTCGTCCTCTTTCAGGGCATATCCCTGACGGAGTATCAACTCCGCGCCAGGCGGGCCGGGTACGCCGGGCTCGGCGGCGTGGGCGAGCAGCACCACCCCCGCCGCCGTGCGGTGGGCCGGGCAGCGCACCCCCACCGCCACGGTCGCCGCCATCACCCGTCGGGCCGGGGCCGTCGCGACATGCACGACCGCCGCTGCGTCCAGCACACAGAGTGAGGCCGACTCCCCCGCCAGCGCGGCGAGTTGCTCCAGATGCGGCTGCGCGAGGCTCGGCAGGTCGAGGCCGGAGAGGTAGGCGTAGCCGAGTTCCAGGACGCGTGGGGTGAGGCGGAACCGGCGGCCGTCCGAGTGGACGTAGCCCAGGTCGGCCAGGGTGAGCAGCAGCCGGCGGGCGGCGGCCCTGGTCAGGTCGCAGGCGCGGGCCACCTCGCTGAGGGTGCGCGCGGGATGCTCGGCGTCGAAGGCGCGGATCACCGCCAGGCCGCGCTCGAACGACCTCACGAAGTGCGGTGCGCGGGCATCAGGTACACGGGCATCACTCGACATCGGCGCCTCCCCGGTCCGACTCGTCCCGTCACGGTCCGTCACGTCACCTCGCGGTGTGACGGTTCGACACGGAGAACACGGTGAGAGCGCGGTTCGATAACTGTCAACAATTTTGTCAGCTAAACCCATTGACCGGGTTGTCCGGCCGGTTCTACCTTCCCGCTGAGCACCACCCGAGCACTACTGTGCGCACAGCGCACACCCTGTCGGAACACCGTTGTCTGCACAGGAGGAGCCCATGCGTCGTCTGCTCGCCGGTCTCGCGGCCGGCACCGCCCTGCTCACCACGGCGGCCTGTGGCTCCTCCGGGGGCTCGTCGTCCACATCGTCCTCGTCGGGCGGCACCACCACCGTCAAGGTGGGCATCATCCCCATCGTCGACGTGGCCCCCCTCTACCTCGGGCAGAAGGAGGGCTTCTACAGCAAGCGCGGTCTGAAGCTGTCGATGACGCTCGCGCAGGGCGGCGCGGCCGTCGTGCCGGGTGTGACGAGCGGTCAGTTCCAGTTCGGCTTCAGCAACATGACCTCGCTGATGATCGCCCAGTCCAACAACGTGCCGGTGCGGGCGATCGCGAACGGCGTGGCCTCGACGGGCGTGGCGGGCAAGGACTTCGGCGGGCTCGTCGTGAAGAAGGGCCGCGACATCACCTCGGCGAAGCAGCTGGAGGGCAAGAAGGTCGCCGTCAACACGCTGAAGAACATCAACGAGACCGCGGTGCGCGAGTCGGTGCGCAAGGCGGGCGGCGACCCCGGCAAGGTGAGCTTCGTCGAGCTGGCCTTCGACCAGATGCCGGCCGCGCTCGACAAGGGGCAGATCGACGCGGCGATGGCGGTCGAGCCGGCGCTCGCCACCATGAAGCTCCAGGGCGCCACCGAGATCGCCTCACCGTTGGTCGACGTGGCGAAGAACCTCACCGTGGCCATGTACTTCACCTCGACGTCGTACGCGCAGAAGAACCCCGACGTCGTGAAGAAGTTCCAGGAGGCGACGGCCGAGTCGCTGGCCTACGCGGACGCGCACCCGGACGAGGTCCGGCAGATCGTCACCACCTACACCAAGACCCCCGCGGACGTGCTGGCCGCGGTGACCCTGCCGAAGTGGCCGGCCGACCCGAACCGTTCGTCGATCGACACCCTGGAGAAGCTGAGCGAGCAGGACGGCCTCTTCAAGACGGCACCCGACCTGGACAAGCTGCTGCCGTGAGCGAAGCGAAGGGACTGAACACCGCACTCGGGGCGGCCGGGCTCGCGGCCTTCCTCGCCCTCGGCGAGGCGGTGCCGCGGCTCGGTCTGGTCAAGGCGGACTACTTCCCGCCGACCAGCCGGATCGCCCGCGCCCTCGGCACCGAACTCGCCGACGGGGCCTTCTGGTCGGCGCTCGGCGACACCCTCACCGGCTGGGCGGTCGGCCTGGCCGTCGCGGTCGGCGCCGGCATCGTGGCGGGCGTCGTCCTCTCGGTCGTCCCGCACCTGCGCGAGGCCACCGCCTCCACGGTCGAGTTCCTCCGCCCGATCCCCTCGGTCGCCCTGATCCCCCTCGCGATCCTGCTCTACGGCACCGAACTCCGCTCGGTCCTGCTGCTCGTCGTGTACGCCTCCTTCTGGCAGGTCCTGATCCAGGTGATGTACGGCGTCCAGGACGTCGACCCGGTCGCCGAGGAGACGGCACGGTCGTACGGACTCGGTACCTGGGCCCGGGTCCGTCATGTGCTGTGGCCGACCGCGCTGCCGTACGTGATGACCGGTGTCCGGCTGGCCGCCGCGGTCGCCCTGATCCTCACCATCACCGCCGAACTGGTCATCGGGGCGCCGGGGTTGGGCCAGCAGATCGCCGTCGCGCAGACCTCGCAGGCGGTGCCGGACATGTACGCCCTGATCGTGGTCACCGGTCTGCTGGGCCTGCTCATCAACGTGGGTGCCCGCTCGGTGGAACGGCGGGCGCTGGCCTGGCACCAGTCGGTGCGCGGGGAGGTGACGGTGTGAGGCGGCTGCTGCTCACGGCGGTGTACCTGCTGGCCCTGCCCGTGCTGCTGCTCACGCTGTGGTGGGTGGCCTCCGACGGCAGTACGAACGTCTACTGGCCGCCGCTGCGCACCATCCTGAAGACCTTCCCGGACGTCTGGACGGGGCAGCGGCTCCGCGACGACCTGCTGCGCAGTGTGCTGCGGCTGCTCGCCGGCTACGCCACGGCGGCTGTGCTGGGCATCGGGCTGGGCACGGTCGTCGGCTCCTACCGGCGGGTGCGGGCGGTCTGCGAACCCGTCCTCGAATTCCTGCGGGCGGTGCCGCCGCCCGTCCTCGTCCCGGTCATCATGCTGTTCGCCGGCATCGGCGACTCCATGAAGATCGTGGTGATCGCCAGCGGCTGCGTCTGGCCGATCCTGCTCAACACCGTCGAGGGCGTACGGGCGGTGGACCCGGTGATGGCGGAGACGGCCCGTTCCTACGGCATCACGGGCGTGACCCGGCTGCGTACGCTGGTGCTGCGTTCGGCGAGTCCGCAGATCTTCGCGGGCCTGCGGCAGGCGCTGTCGATCGGGATCATCCTGATGGTCATCAGCGAGATGTTCGCGGCCAGCAACGGGCTCGGCTTCACCATCGTGCAGTTCCAGCGCGGCTTCGCGATCCCCGACATGTGGACCGGGATCCTGCTGCTGGGCCTGCTCGGCTTCGCGCTCTCGGTGGTCTTCCAGCTGGTCGAGCGGCGGGTGCTCGGCTGGTACCACGGGCTGCGCGCGACAACCCGGCGGTCCTGAGTGCGCATCGTGAAGGGGCGGTCCATGCTCGACGTACGCGGCCTGAAGAAGGTCTACGACGGTTCCGGCCGCCGCATCGAGGCGGTGCGGGATCTCACCTTCACCGTGGAGGCCGGTGAACTCGTTTGTCTCGTCGGCCCGTCGGGCTGCGGCAAGACCACTCTGCTCAAGTGCATGGGCGGCCTGCTCACCCCGACCGGTGGTGAAGTCCTCCTGGAGGGGCGGAAGGTGACCGGGCCGCCGCCCGGGATGGCGTTCGTCTTCCAGGAGTACGGCCGCAGCCTGTTCCCCTGGATGCGGGTCGCCGAGAACGTGGAACTCCCTCTGAAGCAGAAGCGGTTGACGCGGGAGCGGCGCAGGGAGCTGGTCTCCGACGCGCTGGCATCGGTCGGCCTCGCGGACGCCGCCGGCGCCTATCCCTGGCAGCTCTCGGGCGGTATGCAGCAGCGGGTCGCGATCGCACGGGCCCTCGCCTACGAACCCCGGGTCCTGCTGATGGACGAGCCGTTCGCCGCCGTCGACGCCCAGACCCGGGCCGATCTGGAGGATCTGGTCCGCGGGCTGTGGCGGGAGCGCGGGATCACGATCCTGTTCGTCACCCACGACATCGACGAGGCGGTCTATCTGGGCGAGCGGGTGATCGTCCTGTCGGCCTCCCCGACCGTCGTGCAGGAACAGCTGAAGGTCGATCTGCCGGACCGGCGCGACCAGTTGCACACCCGGGTCGCCCCGCGCTTCGCCGAACTGCGCACCCATGTCTACGAGCAGATCCAGGCGGCGAAACGCGGAGCTCCCCGGGCGGCGGAGGTCACGACGTCAGATACGCCTCCACCTCGCTGAACTGTGCGGCCGGCCAGCCGTTGTTGGCGGTGACGGTCAGCCGCAGATAACGCAGGTCGGTGCTGCCGGGCAGGGCGACGGTGACGGTGTTGCCGGTGGCCGGGTCGAACCGGTAGCCGGTGGAGCCCACGACGGTCGAGTAGTTCGAGCCGTCGGTGCTGCCCAGCACGGTGACGGTCTGGGTGCGCGCGCTCCAGGCCGAGGACGGCGGCAGCTTCAGCACCAGCCGGCGGGCCGCGTAGGAGGAGCCGAGGTCGACGGTCAGCGACTGCGGGAAGGCGTTGTTGGCGGACTCCCAGTAGCTGTTGGCGTCGCCGTCGACCGCCTTGCCGGGCGTGTACACGTCCTGCGAGCCGGTGGCGGTCGCCGGGCGGCCCTTGGCGAGGTTGCGGCCGGGGTCCGGGTCGGGGTTGCCGGTGCCGGGCTGCGGCCAGCTGGAGCAGTCCGACCAGGTGCCGGCCCAGCCGGAGTTGCCCCCGCCGTCGGTCAGCGCGAAGGAGCCGGAGTTCGCCGGGTAGGGGCAGTTGTAGATGCCGGCGGCGCCGACACCGGTGGCGGTGACGTTGCGGAAGGTGGCGGCGCCCTGCGCCTCGGCCTGCACCACGACCGTCCCGGTGTTCCGCACGGTCGCGCCGGTCACGTTGACGTTCCGGACCGGGTATCCCTGGCCGCCGCCGGAGACGAACTCGAAGGCGCTGTACGGGCTGTCGGTGATCGTGGTGTTGGTGATGTTGACGGTGGCGTTGATGGCGCTGTCGTAGGAGTCGACGCGCAGGGCGCCCATCGGGTGGTTCCAGTTGGGGTTGATCGCGCCCGTGCGGACCAGCGTGTTGCCGTCGACGGTGATCGTCCCGGACAGCGGTGAGAACGGGTCGGCGAACTTCTGGTTGGAGATGGCGATGCCGCTGCCCAGCGCGTTGGTGTCGGAGATCAGGTTGTTCCGCACGGTGATGTCGGTGCCGCCGTAGATGGCGATGCCGTTGGCCAGGTTCGGCTGGGAGATGGTGTTGCCGGTGAAGCTGGAGTTGGTGTCCGGCGAGTACAGCGACCACATGGCCAGGGAGTCGTCGCCCTGGTTGCGCAGGAAGTTGCCCCGGACCTGGACGCCGTGGGCGGTGCCGTTGAGATTGAGGCCGTCGGCGGTGGTGTCGAGGATGCGGTTGTTCTCGACGACCAGGTTGTCGTTGTTGCCCGTCAGCCAGAAGCCGCACTTGAGGTGCTGGATCCACATCCCGGAGACCGAACTGTTCGGCCCCAGGGATCCGTTGACGAAGTTGTCCGGGTTGGAGTCGACACGTTCGGTGACCTCGCCGATCACCGCGAAGTTGTTGATGTGGACGTTCCCAGAGGAGCTGGACTGGTCGATGAAGCGCGAGGTGTGCACCACCGAGTACCAGCCGCCGGCGCCCTGGAGGGTGACGTTCTGCACGCCGCTCAGGGAGGACGTGAGCTTGTAGTCGCCCGGCGGGATCCACACCGTCCCGCCCTGGGCGGCGGCGATGGCGTCCCGGAAGGCCTGGGTGGAGTCGCCGTTGCCGCTGGGGTCGGCGCCCTTGGAGGTGACGGAGACCGACCCGGCGGGCTGGGTGGCGGCCCCGGCCACCTGCTCGAAGTCGGCCACGTCGACGGTGACCTGGGTGCCGGTGGACTCGAAGGCGACCTTGTCACCCGCCTGGATGTTCTGGCCGAGCAGCAGCCGGGCGTTGTCGAAGAAGTGGTGCTGCTTGGCGCCGGCGATCCAGCCGGTGTCGACGTAGGAGTACTTGGAGGTGACGGTCAGGGTCTTCGCCAGTCTGACCCCGTTGACGTACACGGCGAGCGTGCCCGACTGGCCGTCCGGGACGCTGTAGGAGACGTTCACGGCGTTGGACGCCTGGGGCGCGGTGAACTCGACCCGCTGTCCGGAGGTGAGGCGCACGGCCTGGCGTCCCGAGGCCTCGGAGGCGAGGGTGCCCTGGGTGTAGTCCGGGCCGATCCTGGTGCCGGTGGTGGTCGCCGCCTCCGCCTCGACCGAGGTGAAGGGCAGGCTCGCGCCCGCGGCCGCGTGGGCGGCGGGCGCGACGGCGACGAGCATGCCGGCGGCGAGCGCGACAGCGGTCGCCACGGCTGGCATGCTCCTGACAGTTCTGGCTGTGGTGCGGTGCATCTGCTGATCCCTTCGGGGTGGGGGGAGGGGGATAGCACGAGCGGTACCGGCGGCTCAGGTCGTCAGCCAGGCCGCCGTGTCCTGCGGCAGACGGCCCGTGCCGTCCAACGGGCCGCTGGTGAGCAGAAGTTCGCGGTGGGCGGGGAGTTCGACGGGGTCGGGGGCGAGGTTGACCACGCAGATCGCACCCTCCGCGCGGGTGAAGGCGAGGACCCCCTCGGGAGCGGGCAGCCAGGTCAGCGGGCCGGACCCGAAGAGCGGGCGGGCGGCGATGGCGCGACGGTAGAGGCTGAGCATGGAGTCGCCGTCGTCCTGCTGGCGGTCGGCCGCGTAGGAGGCCCACCCGGCCGGCTGCGGCAGCCACGGCTCCTCGCGCGAACCGAATCCCGCGTACGGCAGGTCGGCGGCCCAGGGCATCGGCACCCGGCAGCCGTCCCGGCCGGGATCGGTGCCGCCCGACCGGAAGTACATCGGATCCTGGATGCGGTCCGCCGGGATCTCGGCCTCGGGCAGCCCCAGCTCCTCCCCCTGGTACACGTACACCGCACCGGGCAGCGCCAGGGAGAGCAGCGCGGCCGCGCGGGCCCTGCGGGTGCCGAGCTCCAGGTCCGTGGGGGTGCCGAAGGCCTTGGTCGCGAAGTCGAAGGCGGTGTCCTCGCGGCCGTAGCGGGTGACCGTACGGGTCACGTCGTGGTTGCACAGCACCCAGGTGGCGGGCGCGCCGACGGGGGCGTGCTCGGCGAGCGTGGTGTCGATCGACGTCCGCAGCCGGCCGGCGTCCCAGGGGCAGGACAGGAAGGAGAAGTTGAAGGCGGTGTGCAGTTCGTCGGGGCGGAGGTAGCGGGCGAAGCGCTCGGCGTCGGGGAGCCAGACCTCACCGACGAAGACCCCGTCGTAGGCGTCGGCGACCGCGCGCCACGCGCGGTAGACGTCGTGCAGGTCGTCGCGGTCGACGAACGGGTGCGGCCGCGGTTCCGTGGCCAGGTCGGGCAGGTCCGGGTCCTTGGCGAGCAGGGCGGCGGAGTCGATGCGGACACCGGCGACGCCCCGCTCGAACCAGAACCGCAGGATGTCCTCGTGCTCCTGGCGGACGGCCGGGTGGGCCCAGTTGAGGTCGGGCTGCTCGGGGGTGAACAGGTGCAGGTACCAGTCGCCGTCGGGCAGCCGGGTCCACACCGGTTCGGTGGAGCCGAGGAACTGTGACGGCCAGTCGTTGGGCGGGAGTTCGCCGTGCTCGCCACGCCCCGGGCGGAAGTGGAACAGCTCGCGCTCGGGGCTGCCCGGGCCGGCCGCCAACGCCGCCTGGAACCAGGGGTGCTGGTCGGAGACGTGGTTGGGGACGATGTCCACGATCGTCCGGATGCCCAGCTCCCCCGCCTCCGCGATGAGCTTCTCGGCCTCGGCGAGGGTGCCGAACGCCGGGTCGATGGCCCGGTAGTCGGCGACGTCGTAGCCGCCGTCCTTCAGCGGTGACAGGTACCAGGGGTTGAACCAGAGGGCGTTCACGCCCAGTTCGGCGAGGTACGGCAGCTTGGCGCGGACGCCCGCGAGGTCGCCGGTGCCGTCGCCGTCGCCGTCCGCGAAGCTGCGGACGTACACCTGGTAGATGACGGCGGAACGCCACCAGTCGAGGTCCTTCGGGGCATGGCTGGGCTGTCCCACTGTGCGTGCCTTTCTGTCGGAGGAAGGGCGTCAGCCCTTGGTGCTGCCCGCGCTGATCCCGGCGATGATGTGCCGCTGGAAGACGAGGAACAGCGCGACCATCGGAATGCTGGCGATCACCATCGCGGCGATGAGCACGGTGAGCTGGATGTTCTGCGACAGCTGGACCAGGGCCACACTGATGGGCTGCTTGTCGGTGTCCGAGAAGACCATCAGCGGCCACAGGAAGTCCTGCCACACCGCGACCAGGGCGAAGATCGACACCACCCCGAGCACCGGGCGGGACATGGGCAGCACCACCGACCACAGGATGCGCAGCTTTCCGGCGCCGTCGATCTCGGCGGCCTCCAGCACGTCACGCGGTAGCTGGTCGAAGAACCGCTTGAGGAGATAGAGGTTGAAGGCGTTGGCGACGGCCGGGAGCCAGATGCCGAGCGGGTCGTTGAGCAGGCTGGTGTGGATGAACGGCAGGTCGGCCGCGGTCAGGTACTTGGGAACGACCAGGGCCTGGGCCGGGACCATCAAAGTGGCCAGGATCCCGCCGAGGACCACCTTGCCGAAGGCCGGCTTCAGTTTCGACAGGGCGTAGGCGGCGGCCGTGCAGAACACCAGCTGGAAGGCCCAGGCACCGGCCGCCTGCACCACCGTGTTCCACAGGTGCTGGGGCAGCTGCATCAGGTCCCAGGCGTCGGTGTACCCGGTCAGGTGCAGGTGCTTGGGGATGAGGGTGGGCGGGGTCTGGGCGACCTCGTCCGGGGACTTCATCGCGGCGGTCACCATCCAGTACACGGGGAACAGGAAGGCGAGCGCGAAGAGCAGGACGACACCGGTGAAGACGGTCCAGTAGATCGCCTTCCCGCGCGGGCGGGCCAGGGTCGCCGGGGAGATCAGGGTTCGGGTGGCGCTGCTCATCCGTCCTCCCCGGAGCGGGTCAGCCGCAGGTAGACGGCGGAGAAGACACCGAGCAGCACCAGGAGCATGACGCTGAGGGCGCAGGCGCCGCCGAAGTCGTTGTAGAGGAACGCGTACTTGTAGATGAGGTAGAGCACGGTGACCGTGGCGTTCTCCGGGCCGCCGCCCGTGATGACGAACGGCTCGGTGAACACCTGCATGGTGGCGATGATCTGGAGGAGCATCAGCATCAAGATGACGAACCTGGTCTGCGGGATCGTCACATGCCTGATGCGCTGCAGGAGATTGGCGCCGTCCAGTTCGGCGGCCTCGTAGAGCTCGCCGGGGATGGACTGCAGGGAGGCCAGGTAGATCAGGACGGTGCCGCCCATGTTGGCCCAGGTGGCCACGATGACCAGGGAGACGAGCGCGGTGTCGGCGCCGTTGGACCAGTTCGAGGTGGGCAGGTGCAGGAAGCGCAGCGTCTCGTTGGCGAGGCCGGCCCCCGGGTCGTAGAACCACTTCCACAGCAGGGCGCTGACCACCGGCGGGATCATCACCGGGAGGTAGACCACGACCCGGAAGAACGCCTTCGCGTGCCGCAGCTCGTTGAGGACCAGCGCGAGTACGAACGGGATCGCGAAGCCGATCAGCAGCGCCAGCAGCGTGAAGGTGAGGGTGTTGCGCCAGGCCGCCGAGAACTCGGGGTCGTGCAGGACCCGGGTGAAGTTGGCGGTGCCGACCCATTCCGGGGACGAGCCGGGCGTGTACTTCTGGAAGGCGATCACGACCGCGCGGATCGCCGGGTACCAGGAGAACAGGGCGAAGCAGATCAGTCCGCCGAGCAGGAACCCGTAGGCACGGGCCTGGTCGAGGAACCGGCGCCGCCTCCGGTCCCCTGCCGGGGACGGCGCCGGGGCCTGTCGGGCGCCGACCGCCGCCGGGGCAGGTCGGCGCTCGGCCGTCTTGTTCATCGCGGGTCAGCCCCGGGCCAGGATGCCGGCGATCTTCTCGTTGGCGTCCTTGAGGAGCTGGTCGATGTCGGCGTCCTTCTTGGTGAGGACGGCGGAGACGGCGCCGTCGAGGACGGAGTAGATCTGCTGGGCGTCGGGCGGCTCGATCTTCATCTGGAGGGACTGGTTGCCGTCCAGGAACGCCTGGTAGTTCTCCACCGGGACGTTGGCGTTGGCCTTCTTGACCTGCTGGTCCTTGGCGTCGGCGGCGCCGGTGAACAGCCGCGGCTCGGGCAGGCCGACGGGTGCGTTGTTCTTCTTGGCGCGGGCGTAGTCGCCGAGGAAGCCGTCACCGGGGGTGAGGAACATGGAGTCGAGCCACTTGAGGCCGGCCTTGATCTGTGCCGGGGTGTCCTTCTTGTTGAACATGTAGCCGTCGCCGCCGATGAGGGTGCCCTGGCCGCCGGGCATCGGGGCGAGGGCGAGGTCCTTGTAGTTGCCGCCCTTCTCCTTGACCAGGATCGGGATGTTGTCCGGGGCGGAGAGGTACATGCCGAGCTTGCCCGAACCCATCATCTGCTGGACGTCGTTGAGGATCAGCAACTGCTTGCTGCCCATGGTGTTGTCGGTCCAGCGCATGTCGTGCAGGTTCTGCAGGACCGCGTGGCCCTGGGGGGTGTCGACGGTCGCCGTCTTGCCGTCGGCGGAGACGACGTCGCCGCCCTGCGAGTACAGCTCGGCGGTGAAGTGCCAGCCGCCCTGGTTCTGCGCGCTGTAGTCGGCGTATCCGACGGTGCCGTTGCCGAGGGCGGCGATCTTCTTGGCGTCGGCGCGGACCTCTTCCCAGGTCGCCGGCGGCTTGTCGGGGTCGAGACCGGCCTTCTGGAAGAGCGCGCGGTTGTAGATCAGGCCCATGCTGTATCCGGTGCGCGGGATGCCGTAGACCTTGCCGTCCACGGTGTAGATGTCCCGCAGCTGCTTCTGGATGGTGTCGTAGCTCTTCAGGTCCTTGAGGTACGGCGTGAGGTCGGCCGCCTGGTTGATGTCCACGACGTGCTTGGCGTCGGTGAAGTACGTGTAGAAGACGTCCTCCATCTGGCCGCCGGCGAGCTTGGCGTCGAAGGTCTTCGGGTCCTGGCAGGGGAACGCGTCGTGCATGACGACGTCGATGTCCGGGTTCTTCTTCTCGAAGTCGGCGGTGTCCTGATCGAAGAACGAACGGTCGACCTTGGCGCTCTTCGGCGGCTCGCAGTTGACGGTGATGCGCGTCTTGCCGCTCCCCGCGTCGTCGTCGCCCGACCCGCAGGCCGAGGCCGAGAGCGCAAGGGACGAACAGACACCTATCGCGACGAGAGCACGGCGGAACCCGGTGCTGGACATCGGTGGACCCCCCAGAACAGGAGCAGTTGGGCGCCGCACCGGGACCGGTGGGCGCCGCACACTCAAGCACCGGCAGCACTGCCGCGCAAGATGTCGCGCAGAATCTGTAATTATTCGACAGCAGATGGGATCTGTTGACTCTCAGGCTTTCGGCGCTTGCGCGGTCGACCCCCTGACGACCAGCTCCGGCTCGAACAGCAGCTCCTCCGCCGGGACGACCGTGCCGCCGATCTGAGCGTTCAGCAGCTCGACGGCGGCCCGGCCCATGGCCTCGATGGGCTGGCGGACGGTGGTGAGCGGGGGTTCGGTGCAGTTCATGAACGCGGAGTCGTCGTAGCCGACGACCGACACCTGGGACGGGACGTCCAGGCCCTTGCGACGGGCCGCCCTGATCGCTCCCAGCGCCAGGGGGTCGCTGGCGCAGATGATCCCGGTGACGCCCTGGTCGATGAGGCGCGTGGCGGCCGCGTGACCACCCTCGATCGAGAACATGGCCCGGGCGACGCTCGCGTCCGGGAGGTCGCCCATCGTGCGCGCGGCGGCCAGCTTGCGGGCCGACGGCATGTGGTCGGCGGGGCCGAGGACGAGTCCGATCCGCTCGTGGCCGAGGGAGGCGAGGTGCCGCCAGGCCTGTTCCACCGCCACGGCGTCGTCGCAGGACACGGCGGGGAAGCCGAGATGGTCGATGGCCGCGTTGATCAGCACCACCGGGATGTTGCGGTGGGCGAGCAGCCGGTAGTGGTCGTGCGGTGCGTCGGCCTGGGCGAAAAGACCGCCGGCGAACACGACACCGGAGACCTGCTGTTGCAGCAGCAACTCCACATAGTCCGCCTCGGAGACCCCGCCCTTGGTCTGGGTGCACAGCACCGGGGTGAGCCCGAGCTGGGCGAGCGCGCCGCCGATGACCTCGGCGAAGGCCGGGAAGATGGGGTTCTGCAGCTCGGGCAGGACCAGGCCGACGAGCCGGGCACGCTCGCCGCGCAGCTGGGTGGGGCGCTCGTAGCCGAGGACGTCAAGGGCCGAGAGCACCGCCTGCCGGGTGGCCTCGGAGACCCCGGGCTTGCCGTTGAGCACCCGGCTGACCGTGGCCTCGCTGACCCCGACCTTCTTGGCCACTTCCGCAAGTCGTCGCGTCATGGGTGCAAGCGTAGCGCAAGTTACGCAAGCAGTTTGCGTAAGCCTGGGGAGCCGGGGTCAGACACGGCTGCCCGTGGCCGTGTCCGCCGACAGCCGCTGGGCGAGGTAGATCGGGACCACCGACAGCAGCACGAGCACCGCCGCCACCACGTTCACCACCGGTGCCTGCTGGGGGCGGGTCATGTTGTCGTAGATCCACAGCGGCAGGGTCTGGACGCCCGGTCCCGCGGTGAAGGTGGTGACCACGATCTCGTCGAAGGAGAGCGCGAAGGCGAGCAGTCCGCCCGCGAGCAGCGCCGAGCGCACCAGCGGGAAGGTGATGTCGGCGAAGGTGCGGAAGGTGTCGGCGCCGAGGTCGGCCGCCGCCTCCTCGTAGGTGCCGGAGGTGCGGCGCAGCCGGGCGACCACGTTGTTGAAGACGATCACCACACAGAAGGTGGCGTGTCCGACGACCACGGTGAACAGGCCGAGTCCGACGCCGAGCGGCGCAAGGACCGTGCTGAAGGCCGAGTTGAGGGCGATGCCGGTGACGATGCCGGGCAGCGCGATCGGCAGGACGACCACGAAGGAGAGGGCGTCCCGGCCGAAGAAGCGGTACCGGGCGACCGCGAAGGCGATCAGCGTGCCCAGCACCAGGGCGATCGCGGTGGCGCCGAGCCCGGCCTTCACCGAGGTCCACAGGGCCTCGCGGGCACCGGAGCTGTGCCAGGCGGCCGACCACCAGCGGGTGGTCACACCGGGCGGCGGCCAGCTCGCGCTGCGGTCCGGGTTCAGGGAGTTGACGAGCACCAGCAGCAACGGCACGTAGATCACCGCGAAGCCGAGGCCGGCGGCGACACGCACCGCGATCCGCGCGGAACGGGAGAGTTGCACGGCGGACTCCTCTACAGGCTGCTCAGCGCGCCCGTGCGGCGCATCGCGAGCAGGTACAGCACGATGACGACGACCGGGACGGTGGCGAGCGCGGCGGCCATGGGCAGGTTGAGTTCGATGTTGGCGTAGACGAGGTTGCCGATGAGCTGGGTCTTGCCGCCGACGATCTGCACGGTGATGTAGTCGCCGAGGCTGAGCGAGAAGGTGAACACCGACCCGGCGGCGACCGACGGCAGCACCATCGGCAGCACCACGGACCGGAGGGTCCGTCCGGCGCGGGCGCCCAGGTCCGCGGAGGCGTCCAGCAGGTTGTCCGGCAGTTGCTCCAGCGCGGTGTGGATCGGCAGGATCATGTACGGCAGCCACAGATAGGTCAGGGCGAGCACGGTGGCCGGCAGCCCGAAGCCGGGCCCGCTCAGCCCGAAGGGCCTCAGCAGCCAGTCGGCGAGGCCGCCCTCGGACAGGATCAGCCGCCAGGCGTACACCTTGACCAGGTAACTCGCCCACAGCGGGGTGAGGATGGCGACCACCAGGAGCGGGCGCAGGCTCGGCCTGGCCACCCGGGCGGTGTAGAACGCGACCGGGAAGGCGATCACCGCGCACAGGGCGGTCACCGCGAGGGCGACGCCGACGCTGCGCAGGATCACCTGCCGGAACACCGGCGTGGTGAACAGCTCGTGGAAGTTGTCGGCCGACCAGACCTTCACCACCTCGGAGGTGAAGGAGTCCGTCGTCCAGAACGCGGAGACGAACAGCACCGCCAGCGAGCCCAGATAGAGCACGGCCAGCCAGAGCAGCGGGGCGGTCAGCAGCAGGGCGAGGCGGAGCCGGGGGCGCCGGTACAGCGCCCCCGCGGTCCGGGTGAGCACGGTCATGGCTCAGCCCTTGATCTCGGTCCAGGCCTGCACCCACTTGGCGTACGGCACGCACTTGACGTCGGTGCGGCCGTCCAGGCACTGCTCGATGGGCGTGTTCCAGAAGGCGATGTTCTTCCAGTAGCTCTCGTCGGCCGCGTGGTAGGTCGCGCAGAAGTTCTTGTCGCTGGTCAGGTCGCAGGCCTTGGCGTTGGCCGGGGCCTCGCCGAAGTACTCGGCGACCTCGGCGTTGACCTTCGGGGAGACGATCCAGTTCAGCCACTGGTAAGCGCAGTCGGGGTGCTTGGCCTTGGCGGAGACCATCCAGGTGTCGGACCAGCCGGTGGATCCCTCCTTGGGCACGAAGGCCTTGACCTCGGCGCCGTCGTCGGCGGCCAGGTTGGCGATGACCTGCCAGCTGGTGCCGATCACGGAGTCGCCGCTCTTGAAGGCGGAGATCTCCTTGAGGTAGTCGCTCCAGTACTCGCCGATGTCCGCGTTCTGCTTCTTCAGCAGGGCGACGGCCGCGTCGAACTGCTTCTGGTCGAGCGCGTAGGGGTCCTTGATCTTCAACTCGGGCTTGGTGGCCTTGAGATACAGGGCCGCGTCGGCGATGTAGATCGGCGAGTCGTAGGCGGTGACATGGCCCTGGTACTTCGCGGCGTCGTCGAAGACGGCCGACCAGGAGGTGGGCGCGGGGCTGACCTTCTGGGTGTTGTACATCAGCAGGTTGGCGCCGCGGCCGTGCGGGATGCCGTACATCTGGCCCTTGACCGAGTTCCAGGCGCCGTTCTTCAGGCCGCTGAAGATGTCCTTGTAGTTCGGTACGAGCTTGGTGTTGACCGGGGCCGCGTCGCCGGAGGCGATCAGGCGCAGGGAGGCGTCGCCGGAGGCGGAGACGGCGTCGTACTCGCCGGTCTTCATCAGTTTGACCATCTCGTCGGAGCTGGCGGCGACCTTGGAGTGGACCTGGCAGCCGGTCTGCTTCTCGAAGTCGGTGACCCAGTCCACCTTGGGGTCGTCGGAGCCGTCCTCGACGTAGCCGGCCCAGGCGATCAGGTTGACCGCGCCCTCGCTCTTGCCGAGCTTGGCCAGGGGCTTGAGGTCGGGCGGGTTGAGTCCGGTGGAGGAACCGGAGCCGGACGAACCGCAGGCGGTGGCGGCCAGCAGCAGCGCGACGGCGGCGGCCGCGGTGCGGGGACGGATGAGGCGCACGACGTACTCCAGACGTGAGGGACGGCGGATCCGGACGTGGGAGCCGGCGGATCCGGCCGTGGGGACGGCGGGTCAGCCGGGGACGTGGACGGTGTGCCGGCGCTGCCAGCGCAGCCGGACGCGGGTGCCGCGGTAGGCGGCGACGTCCTCGGCGGAGGTGTCGAGGTTCTGCTGGAGCGCGGTGAGCCGGCCGCCGCCGTCCAGGTCGACCAGGAAGCGGGTGGCGTCGCCGAGGTAGACCACCTCGGCGACGGTGCCGACGGCGTCGGCGTGGTCGGGTTCGCCCGGGCCCGCGGTCTCCTCGAGGACCCGGATCTTCTCGGGCCGGATGCTGTGGGTGCCGCTCTCGCCGAGCAGCCGCCGGGCGGTGTCCCCGGTGAGCAGGTTGGAGGTGCCGACGAAGGAGGCGACGAAGGTGGTGGCGGGGCGTTCGTAGATCTCGGCGGGGGTGCCGACCTGTTCGATGCGGCCCTGGTGGAAGACGGCGACGCGGTCGCTCATCGTCAGGGCCTCCTCCTGGTCGTGGGTGACGAAGACGAAGGTGATGCCCACCTCCCGTTGCAGGGCCTTGAGTTCGAGCTGCATCTGCTCGCGCAGCTTGAGGTCCAGGGCGCCGAGGGGCTCGTCGAGCAGCAGGACGCGGGGCCGCCCGACGAGGGCGCGGGCGAGGGCGACGCGCTGGCGCTGGCCGCCGGAGAGCTGCGCGGGACGGCGGCCGCCGAAGCCGTCGAGGCGGACCTCCGCGAGGGCCTTGCGGGCGCGGACCAGGCGTTCGGCCCGGGGGACCTTGCGGACCTTGAGGGAGTAGGCGACGTTCTGTTCGACGTTCATGTGCGGGAACAGGGCGTAGTCCTGGAAGACGGTGTGCACGTCCCGTTCGAAGGGGGCACGGCGGGTGACGTCCTGCCCGGCGAGTTCGACCACGCCCGAGGTGGGGCTCTCGAAGCCGGCGATCAGGCGCAGCACGGTGGTCTTGCCGGAGCCGGAGGGGCCGAGCATCGAGAAGAACTCGCCGTCGCGGATCTCCAGGTCGACTCCTGCCACGGCGCTGGTGTCACCGAACGACTTCCGCAGATCCCGCAACCGGATCGCGCTGGCCTCCATGGGCGGGAACCTTTCTGGTGCTCTCTTGCGTTGCACGTGGTGAACGGAAAGATATGAAGTCATAGTTCAAAGCTCAAGACCCTTCTGAGGTAAAGCTTGGGTCAACGCATAGGGTGGTGGGCCGTGGAACAGCAGCAGACGGACGGCGGCGCCCGAAAGGCCGTCTTCGCCCCGGTGGACAGCGGGGCCCGGGTGGACGCCGTCGTACGCCGGATCGGCGACGCCATCGAGCTCGGACTGCTCGCCGACGGGGAGCAGCTGCCCGGCGAGACGGAGCTGGCCGGACAGCTCGGAGTGTCCACGGTGACCCTGCGGGAGGCGCTGATGGCGCTGCGCCAGCAGGGCCTGGTCGTCACCCGCCGGGGCCGCGGCGGCGGCAGCTTCGTCTCCCTGCCGGACACGCCCGGCCGGGAGCGGCTCCTGGAGCGGCTGCGCGGCTGGAGCCCCGAGGAGCTGCGCGACCTCGGCGACCACTGGGCCGCCCTGTCCGGCACCGCCGCACACCTCGCCGCACAGCGCACCGAGGACCACGACCTGGACCAGCTCCGCCGCACCACCGAGGAGCTGCGCAAGGCCCGGGACACCTCGGCGCGTTGCCGGCTGTACGGCCGCTTCCACGTGGAACTGGCCGCCGCCGCCCAGTCGGCCCGGCTCACCCGGGAACAGGTCGCGCTCCAGACGGAGGTCGGCGCGCTGCTGTGCCTTGTGCTCGGCGACGACGAATATCGTGAAGAGGTGGCGGACCGTCACCGGTCCGTAATCTCGGCCGTGCAGGATGGGGCGGACGCATCGGCCAGGGAGCTGGCCGAGCGGTGCGTGCGGGACTCGACGGCGCGGCTCATCGCCCTGCGGCTGACCCTGTAGCCGCGCCGCGCCCGCTCCCCCGTCCGCCGGAGGGCAGCATGAGCCGCGGCACCGTCCCCTCCACATCCGTGACCAGGGCACCGGCCGCCACCGAGGAGTACGTGGCCGAGCGGGTCGGCCACGCCCTGGAGGCGGTGTTCGACGCCGTCGCGCAGACCCGCGCCGACACCGCCGCGCTGCTGGCACGGGTGGCCGCCACGGGCCGCCGGCCGGTCACCGCGGACCTGGCTGCGCTGCGCCCGGGGCTCCATCTGCGCCTGGCCCGGCAGGAGTTGGTCTCCGGTGTCGGCTTCGTGGCCGCGCCCGGACTGCTCGCCGACGTGCCGGCCTGGCTGGAATGGTGGCAGAGCGACGCCGGCGGCGACGTACGACCACTGCTCCTCGACCTCGACCCGCGCACGTCGGCCTACTCCGACTACACGCACTGGGACTGGTTCACGCTGCCCCGGGACACCGGGCGGCGCGCGGTGGCCGGGCCGTACGTCGACTACCTCTGCTCGGACGAGTACAGCCTCACCCTGTCCGCGCCGGTGGAACGGGCGGGCCGCTTCCTGGGCGTGGCCGCCGCGGACGTGTACCTACGGCATTTCGAGGCGGCCGCGCTGCCCCTGCTGCGCACGCTGTCCGGCCCCGCCCGGCTGGTCAACGCCCGCGGCCGGGTGGCGGCGTCGGCGGACCCGGCGCATCTGGCCGGCTCACTGACCAAGGGGCCGGACTTCGCGGCCGTGCTGGAGAGCGGACGGCCGGGCACCTTCGGCACGCTGCGCCTGGTGCCCTGCCGGGGCGTGCCGCTGGTCCTGGCGGTGGCCGCGACGTGAGCGGGATCCGCGTGCGGGCGCCGCGACGTGAGCGGGATCCGTGTGCGGGCACCGCGACGTGAGCGGGATCCGTGTGCGGGCACCGCGGCATGAGCGGGGATCCGCGTCCGGACAGGTCAGGTGGTGGGGAGTGCGGGCCGGTGCCGGTGTGGGCGTCCGGCCCGGCGCCGTCGGCGACCTGAACGCCGACGGTGCCGGGTCAGGCGTCAGGGGCGGGAACCACGGTCAGATGGGCGCCCAGGCCGCCGGGCCGGCGGGAGCGGCGCGGGGCGGCGGGGCGGGGAGCGGCACGCAGCACCAGGGTGTAACGCGCGTAGCCCATGTCCTGAAGGGTCCTGGCGGTCTCACCGACCACCCGGCACTCGGTGGCCCCCAGCAGTGGGTCCGGGTGCAGCACCGGCCGGACGGCCCCGTCGAGCCGGGCACCCTCCTCGCCGACCGCGCGCAGCCAGTGCGGCAGACCGTGCCGGAACGCCGCCTCCATGATCGGGTCCTGGGCGATCTCACGGCGGATCGACTGCAGTTCGTGGTCGTGGCCGTACCGCTCCAGCGTGGTCTTGAACTGGGCCAGCATCGGCAGGCACCAGCCCGACTCGTGCGCGCCGAGCACCGAACCGGCATCCGGGTGGAACAGAACGAACCGGAGGAAGTTGTCCCCGGGCATGGCCGTGGGATGCGGGGCGACCCCCCCGAAAAGTGTCTCGAACGCGTCGTTGGCCAGCACCACGTCCCAGCGGTGGTCCACCACCAGGGACGGAAAGGGAACCGCGTCCAGCAGCAACGCGTAGTCCTGAAGATATGCCTGGGCCTCAAGACTTTCGGGGACGGGCCGCGGCGCCGGCCGCTGCCCACCTGCCTGATATGCCATCGGGAGGTCACCCCTCTTGCCTATGCGGCCTTCTCGCGGCGATGTGATCCTGCTGCCCCACTCGGATGCATGTCAACTATCGTGGCATTTCATGCCTGTTGACGGCCGAAATTGGCCACAGTTGTGGCGACACCTGGATGTGAGTTCGAACGACCGGCTAATCTCCGGGAAGTCCACGGCGACCACTTGCGCGAAGCCCCTGATTCCTCTGAGAGACGTAGGAGTTCTGTCGGTGACGGATGGCTACGAGGATCCGGGCGCCACGGCGACCGCCCAGCTGCCGGCCGTCGTCTCCCGCGTCACCGCGCTCGCCGACCGGCTCGGCGTGGCGTACGCGGAGGTCTACGACATCGGACGGCTCTCCTACGCCTGCGGTGTCCCCGAGCCCGTGGTCAGGGCCCTGCTCGGCGGCCGGCCCGCGGGCGAACCCGATGTCCAGGAACGCTTCCTGCAACGTCTGGACCTGCTGCGCCGCACCCGCCTCAAGCCCAACGGCCGAAAACACACCCAGCAGGAGATCGCCGACGGCGCGGGCATGTCCCGGCAGCAGGCCGGCGCCCTGCTCAACGGCGACCGGCGGCCGACCATGGAGCACTGCGACGCCCTCCAGCGTTTCTTCCGGGTGCACGCCGGATTCCTCACCGCCGCGGACCCCGAGGCGCTGGCCGGCGCTCTCCAGCGCGTCGAGCAGGAACTGCTGCAGAAGCTGGCCGACCGGGAGCGGGCGGCGGCCGCGGCCGCGGCGGACCCCCTGGAGCGGCTGCTGCAGGACCACGGGGTGCGCGGGATCGCCTGGCGGGCCGCCCAGCTCCCCACCGACCAGCACCGCGACAAGGTCGCGGAATGGCTGGACATGCTCCTGGAGAGCGTCAAGCGGCCCGAGTCGTGAGCTGAGGGGGAACGGGAGAACATGGCCATCGGCAGGGACATGCGCCGGCTGAGCGGCGAGCTGGTCGGGGAGCTGACCCTGCCCGCGCCCACCCCGCCGCAGGAGCTGTACCGGGCGCTGTGCGACGCGATGAGCCGCCGCCGCGGCCGCCCGGTGCTGTTCCGTACGGCCGTCTTCCCGCCCGGCACGGCCAGCGGGCTGTGGCTCGACCTGACCGACCGCGACCTGGTGGTGGTCGAGGAACGCACCGCGCCCGACCACCAGTTGGTGATCCTGGGCCACGAGCTGTGGCACATGCACGCCGACCACCACGGTCACGACGTCGAGGGGGTCGCGGTGGCGGCCCGGCTCATCGACGACGGCGCGGGCGGCGGCGCGGTCAGTGACCGGGCCGCGGTGCAGGCAGCCGTCCGGCGGATGGCCGCCCGCACCCGCTTCGACCAGGCCGAGGAACAGGACGCGGAGACCTTCGGGCTGCTGCTGGCCAGCAAGTGCCGGACCTGGCTCGCGGGTTCGGCCCTGCGCGGCCCGGTGCGGCGGCACGACGTGGCGGGGCGCATCGAGGCGTCACTGGGCTATCCGGGGAAGTGAGCCCGGCTCGACCGGGCACCGGATTTCGTCGCGGCCGGGCGAGGAGACGTGCCCTCAGGAAGGGGTCCCGGGGCGGTTCGGGGTCGGCTGAGCGGGCGAACCGAGGCGTAGCGGGCAGGCGTTGTCAGTGGCGGACGGCAAGCTGGTGGGTGCGCACCGCACACGCGGTACGACCGCGCCGTCCGGGCGCGTGACCGTGACGACCGACGGGGAGAGCCGAGCCATGCCCACCGCCGTACTGACCGACCGTGAGCGCACCGCCGTCCAGGCCTATCTGCGGCTGCTGCACACCGTCCGCGCGGCCTTCGACGGACCTCCGGACGGCGCCCCGCGCCCCTTCCTGGTCCCGCCCGCCGTGCTCGCCGAGGCCGAGGAGGCCCTGGCCGGGGCCGGACTCGCCGGAAACGAGGAGGCGTTCTTCCGCCTCCTGCACGACTGGTGCCCACCCACCTGAGCGGACGGCGCACGACCAGGGGCGCTGTCAGGGGTGCGGCACGACCACGGCCGAGGTCAGCATGCCGTGCCCCACGCTCCAGCGGCCCTCGAAGGCCTGCAACCGCTGCCCGCCGACCAGGGGCCCGGGAACCAAGAGGCGGGCGCGCAGGGTGCCGTGCGGCCGCTCGCCGGGCTCCGGGACGAGCTCGATGTCGGCCTCCATGAAGTCCAGCCACTTCCCGGTGAGGGGGAACCACGCCTTGTAGACGGATTCCTTGACGCTGAACAGCAGGCGGTCCCAGTGCACATCAGGCCGCTCGGCCACGAGCCGGCGCAGCCGCTCCTGCTCCGAGGGCAGCAGGACGGACTCCGCGACGCCCTCGGGCAGCGGGGCGTGCGGTTCGGCGTCGATCCCCAGGGAGGCCAGGTCGGTGGCGCGGACCAGGGCGGCGGCGCAGTAGCCCTCGCAGTGGGTCATGCTGCCGACCAGCCCGTCCGGCCAGCGCGGTGCGCCGCGCTCGCCGCTCACGACGGGCTGCGGCGGGACCCCGAGTTTCTCCATGGCGCGCCGGGCGCAGGCGCGCACGGCGGAGAACTCGCGGCGGCGCTTGGGCACGGCACGCGCGACGAGCGCCGCCTCCTCGGGGTAGAGGGGGGCTTCGCGGATCGCCTCGTCACCGAGCATCTCCACGGCCATCACCGAGTCCGGGAGCAGCTCCTCGATCACCGGTTCCGACCTCCATCGGCAGAATACGGCGCAGCTTGCCCGGGGGCTGGGAGCGCTTGCGCCACTCGCGGGGGTATCCCACGGAAACCTCTTCGAAGCGGACGCCGTCGTGCCAGGTGGTCCGGGGGATGTGCAGATGACCGTAGACCATGGTGTCGACGCGGAACCGGCGGTGCCAGTCGGCGGTGCGGGTGGTGCCGCACCACATGGCGAACTCGGGGTACCACAGGACGTCCATGGGGTGCCGGTCCAGCGGGTAGTGGCCCGCCAGCACGGTCGGCAGTTCCTCGGGCAGCTCGGCGAGCCGGCGCTCGGTGGCCTCGACCCGGGCCCGGCACCAGTCCTCGCGGGTCGGGTAGGGGTCGGGGTGCAGCAGGTACTCGTCGTTGCAGACGATGCCGGTGCCGTGCGCGTACGCGAGGCCCTCTTCCTTGGTGGCGCAGCCGGCCGGCAGGAACGAGTAGTCGTACAGGAGGAAGAGCGGCGCGACCACGACCGGGCCGCCCGGGCCCTCCCAGACCGGATAGGGGTCCTCGGGGCTGACCACGCCGAGTTCCCGGCAGAGGCCGACGAGGTGCTCGTAGCGGGCGACACCGCGCAGGGTGACCGGATCCTTGGGGTGGGTCCACAGGTCGTGGTTGCCCGGGGCCCACAGCACCTTGCTGAAGCGGTCGGCGAACGTCTCCAGGACCCAGCGGATGTCGGCGACGGTCTCCGCGACGTCACCGGCCACGATCAGCCAGTCGTCATCCGTCTCGGGGCGCATCTTCTCGACGAGCTCGCGGTTCTCCGGGTACGAGATGTGCAGGTCGCTGATGGCCAGCAACTGCCCGGCACCGGCCGTGGACTCCACCCCGTACCCCTTCCGATCATGTCGTCGCCACCCACCTCAACACATGACGGGTCGACGGAACAAGGGGACTTGTCGGCCTGTCGGGGGGCATTCGCCGGCCGATCCTCGACGGATCGCCGGGCCGGTGCCGGTCGGTCAAGGAAACCGACGTGGACGGGGCAGGAAAACGCGGGTGGACAGCCCCGGGGAATCCGTAACACGGGCGTTGCACGCGAGGCCCCTTGAAAGCCGTATGATCCCCCCAACACCACCGCCACGAACTTCCCTTCGTCCAGGGCGGTTTGGTGACCCTCCAACCACCCTGCCCGGGCACGGGCCCGCTGCGCCCTGCCCGAAAACCCCGGAAGGCGGCATTAATGCGCTCTCGCGTACGCGTCTGGCTCAACCGCACGTACGCGGAGAACGTGTTCTTCATGGATCAGCTGCGGAAAAATCCCAGCGATCGGGCGGTCGAGATCCATGCGACACACGGTGACGCCGACTCCCCCGTGCTGGCCGCCGCCGACACCGCCGAGCTGGAGCCGGAGGGCCTGTCCCCGGCCGGCTACGTCGAGTACGCGCTCGACCAGTGCCGGCGCCGTGGCATCGATGTCTTCGTGCCCCGGCTGCACCAGTCGGCGATCGTCGCCCACCGGGCCGACTTCGAGGCGGCGGGAACGGCGCTGCTGGCGCCGACGCCGGAGGGCACCGCGGTCTTCGAGGACAAGGCGACCGCGTACGAGGCCGTCGCCTCGGTCGGCGTCCCGGTGCCGCCGTGGTGGCGGGTCCGCACGGCGGACGAGCTGGTCACCGCGGTCGAGAAGCTGGAGACCGACGGGCACAAGGCCTGCTTCAAGCCGGCCGCCGGTGCGGGTGGCGTGGGCTTCCGGGTGATCACGCGCACCCCCTTCTCGCTCTTCCACCTCAGCGGGTTCCCGGGGCCGCATGTCCAGCTCGACCTGGTCGTCGACGCGTTGCAGCGGGCCGACCAGCCGGTGGACTGGCTGGTGATGCCGCGGCTGGAGGAGCCGGAGGTGTCCGTGGACTGCCTCACCGGGCCCGACAACCGGGTCCGGCTGGCGGTGGGCCGCACGAAGAAGGGCCGCCGTCGCGGTTTCACCCTGGACGAGCGGTGGCTGGAGCCGGCCCGGCTGATCGCCGAGGGCTTCGGGCTGCACTACCTGTCCAACATCCAGTTCCGGATGTACGGCGACGAGCCGGTGCTGCTCGACGTCAACACGCGTCCCGCCGGAGGGTTGCACCAGCTGTCACTCTGCGGGGTCAACGCTCCCTGGGCGGCCGTGCAGTTGGCGCTGGGCGAGGACCCCGGCGTGATCGAGCCGCCGTTCCTGGGGCAGGACTACGCGGTGGTGTCGGGGCCGCGTCCGGTTCTGCCGTCGGTTCCCGTGCCGCGGGAGGAGGCCGAGGAGATGGTGTTGCCGGCGCCGAGGCCCGCGGCGGTGCAGTCCGTGACCGAAGCGGCCGAGGTGTTGCCGCTCTAGCCGATTGCCGCTCCAGCCGAGGTGTCGCCGCTCCAGTTGTCGGCCGACCGCGGGTTCACCGTGGCTGATCGCGCCCACGCGGCGGAGCCGCACAGGAGACACAGCCCCGCGCCCCTCACGGAACGCTGGGACTCACCGGTATGGACCAATTCACGCCCACGTCCTTGACAGGTGGATTGGTCCATACCATTTTTGTTGCGCACCCCCTTGCACCTTCGTGCAACTCCCGAACACCCCCATTCCTCCAGGGAGATCGCGTGCGCAACTCATTCAGACGCTCCAGACGTCGGATACTCGCACTGCTCGGGTCCGCCGCCCTCGCGCTCGCCGGGGCCATCGCGCTCCCCGGTACCGCGCAGGCGGCCAACGTCCTCTCCAACCCCGGCTTCGAGTCGGGAAGTCTCTCGCCCTGGTCCTGCACCGGGAACCTCGGCTCGGTCGTCTCCTCCCCCGTGCACGGCGGGTCCAAGGCCCTCGCGGGGGCCGTGAGTTCCAGTGACACCGCCCAGTGCACGCAGACGGTCGCCGTGCAGCCCAACACCACCTACTCGCTCAGCGGCTGGGTCCGCGGCTCGTACGTCTACCTCGGGGTGACCGGCGGCACCTCCACCTGGACCAGTTCGCCGTCCCAGTACAGCCAGCTGAGCGTCTCCTTCACCACCGGGGCCGGACAGACCAGCGCCCAGATCTACGTCCACGGCTGGTACGCGCAGGGCACCTACTACGCCGACGACATCAGCCTCGACGGGCCCGGCGGCGGCAGCTCCGACACCCAGGCGCCCACCGCGCCCACGAACCTCACCTCCACCGGGAAGACCTCGTCGAGCGTGTCCCTGTCGTGGTCGGCCGCGACGGACAACGTCGGGGTGACGGCGTACGACGTCTACAGCGGGTCGAGCCAGGTGGCGAGCGTCTCCGGGACCTCCGCCACGGTGAACGGACTGTCGGCCAGTACGGCGTACACGTTCACGGTGAAGGCGCGGGACGCGGCCGGGAACGTGTCGGCGGCCTCCAACGCCGTGTCCGTGACGACGAGCGCGGGCAGCGGCGGCGGGACCGGCTTCAAGCAGGCCGCGCCCTACCTCTTCGAGGGCTGGGGCGACCCCCCGAGCCCGTCCACGGTGATGAGCGCGACCGGCATCAAGTCGTTCACCATGGCCTTCGTGCTGGACTCGGGCGGCTGCACTCCGGCCTGGGACGGCAGCCGGGCGCTGACCGGCGGCGCCGACCAGACCGCGATCAACCAGATCCGGGCGGCCGGCGGTGACATCACTCCGTCGTTCGGCGGCTGGCAGGGCAGCAAGCTCGGCGCCAACTGCTCCTCCGCGAGCGCGCTGGCCGGAGCGATCCAGAAGGTGATCGACGCCTACGGTCTCAAATCCGTCGACATGGACATCGAGAACACGGACGAGTTCGAGAACGAGGCCGTGCAGGCGAAGATCCTGACCGCCCTGAAGACGGTCAAGGCCAACAACGCCGGCCTGAAGACGATCGTCACCTTCGGCACCTCCACCACCGGGCCGACCTACTACGGCAACCGGCTCATCGAGCAGGCGCAGTCGCTCGGCGCGAACATCGACGTCTTCACGATCATGCCGTTCGACTTCGGCGGCGGCGCCGACATGTACGGCAACACCGTGGCGGCGGCCGAGGGGCTGAAGACCAAGCTGAAGTCGACCTTCGGGTGGGACGACGCGACGGCCTACGCGCACATCGGGATCTCCGGCATGAACGGTCTCTCCGACCAGCAGGAGACCACGACCCCGGCGATCTGGACGCAGATCCGTGACTGGTCGAACTCGCACCACATCGCCCGGCTCGCGTTCTGGGCCGTGAACCGGGACCGCGGCTGCGCGGGCGGTGGCGTGGTGAGCAACTGCTCCGGGATCAGCCAGAGCAACTGGCAGTTCACCTCGATCACGGCCGGCTTCACCGGCTGACCGACGGCAGCGGTGGCGTGGGGGTGCCCGCACCGGGTACCCCCACGTCTTCGCCATCCCGGCGGCCCGAACCGGGCCACCACAGGATCGGAATCGGATCAGGACCGGATCAGGACCGGCCGGATCCCCGGTACAGCTCCAACTCCCCGTCCAGTTCGACGGCGAGGACCGTGGCGTACGGGTCGAGGTCGGCCGCGGCCGGCGGGTCGATCCACAGCACCCCGACCGCCTCGTGCAGTCCGCCGACGACACGGTGGGCGAGTTCGGTGCCCGTGCCGAGCACGCTGACCTTCCGGACCGGGGTGACCAGGCCGCGGACGCCGATCTCGGCGCGCGGGATGTCGTACAGGGTGAGGTAGAGGGTGCGGCCGTCGGCGGAGAGGGTGCTCGGCCCGTAGTGGTGCCCGGCCGGCAGCCCGCGGACCGTGCCGTACACGGCGTCGGCGTGTCTGCGGATCCACTCCCCCAGGCCTTCGAGGCGCTCGGCCTGCGGCTGCGGGATGGTGCCGTCCTCCATCGGGCCGACGTCCAGGAGGAGATTGCCGCCCCCGCCGATGGTCTCGGTGAAGTAGCGGATCAGCTGGCCGAGCGACTTGTGGTTGTGGTCGTGGTGCTGGAAGCCCCACGAGTCGTTGATGGTGAGGCACAGCTCCCAGGGCCCGGTGGGGGGTTCGATGGGTACGCCCTGTTCCGGTGTCGCGTAGTCGCCCTCGCTGAGCATCCGGGCGTTGAAGACGACGTGCGGTGAGTAGGAGCGGACGAGCGCGGCGAGTTCCTTGATCCGCCACTGCTCCTCGCTGCGGTCCCACTCGCCGTCGAACCACATCAGGTCGGGCCGGTAGCGGGAGGCCAACTCGCGTATCTGGCCGTCGCGGTAGACGATGAACCGCTCCCAGGCATCGAGGTCCTCGTCCTCGGCCGAGCACTCGGAGTACCGGTTGTCCTCCTGCTCGGGCGGGCGGCCCGGCTTGCGGGTGCTGGCGTAGTCCGGGTGGTTCCAGTCGGAGTGCGAGTAGTAGAGACCGACCTTGAGTCCCTGCTCGCGGAGGGCGTCGGCGTAGCCGGCGAGGTAGTCCCTGCCGAGGTTGAGATCGCCGAACTCGGTGTCCCACAGCGCCACTCCGTCGTGATGACGGCTGGTGAGCACGGCGTACCCGGCGCCGGCGCGGGCGAACAGGCCGGCCCAGGCGCGCGGGTCGTACTTCGCGCCGGTGAAGCGGCCGAGCTGGGACATGTACTGGTCGTGCGGCACGATGTCGTCGTAGAACGACCAGGATTCCTGGACGCCGTCGACGGCGTAGATCCCCCAGTGGACGAAGATGCCCAACTTGGCGTCGGTGAACCACGGTTGCATGGGCACGGATGGACTCCCGTTGCGTACAGGGTCGGTCGGGGAAAGGGGCGGGCCGGGCACACGACCGCCGGGCCCGCCCCCGGGGGCTACTGGCCGGTGCCCGACCGCCGCAGCCGGAGCGTCAGGATCTGGAACGGCCGCAGCGCCACGGCGACCGTGTCCCCTTCGGTGTCCGCCGTCTCCAGCGGGCGCTCCAGCAGGTCGGTCACCTGGGCGTCCGCGAGCGGGAAGCCGGTGCGCAGGACGCCCTGGGCGCGGCCGCCCCGGGACTCGTAGAGCCGGACCACGACGTCGCCGGAGGCGTCGTCGGCGAGCTTGACCGCCTCGATCGTCAGGCCCTCGCCGGAGACGGAGACCACCGGCTCGGGCGCGCCCGCCGCGTCGGCCACCCGGAGCGGGAGGTTGAGGGCGTAGCCCGCCGCCACCGCGTCCCCGATGCTCGCGCCGGGGAGCAGGGAGTAGGTGAAGCGGTGCCGGCCCTGGTCGGCGCCCGGGTCCGGGACGCGCGGGGCGCGGACCAGGGAGAGACGGACCGTGGTGGTCGTCCCCCCGTCGTCACGGACCGTGCGGGAGACGTCATGGCCGTACGTCGAGTCGTTGATGACGGCGACGCCGTAGCCGGGCTCGGCGAGGTGCACCCAGCGGTGGCCTGGGACCTCGAAGCGGGCCGCCTCCCAGGTGGTGTTGGTGTGCGTGGGCCGCTGGACGTGGCCGAACTGGATCTCCGCGGAGGAGTGCGCGGCGCGGATGTCCACCGGGAACCCGGCCTTGAGGAACTTCTCGGCCTCGTGCCAGTCGATGTCCGTCTCGAAGTCGATCCGCGGACTGCCCGCGCGGACGGTGACCGTCTGGGTGATCGTCGAGCCGTTGCCGAACGGACGCGTGATCCGGACCGAGCCGAGCAGCGGGTCCGCGTCGACGACCGTGATCTCCGAGGGGTCCAGCAGGTCCGTGTAGCGGTTCTTGTAGTGCTTGTCGACGTCCCAGGCGTCCCAGTAGTTCGGGAGGTCGGTGTGCAGGCGGAGCAGGTTGCCCTGGCCGACGAGGACCTCGCGGTGCGCCCGGAGGTCGTACACGGACGACAGCGTGCCGTCCTCGGCGATCTCCACCCGGACGAGACCGTTGTCGATGACCCGGCCGTCGACCGTCACCGGCCGCGGGGCCTCGGCGGCGGCCGTCAGCGGGGCGCTGCCGGACGCGGGGACCTCGACGTACACCGGGGTGCCCGCGCTGTCGCGCACGACCTCGGCGCGGTCGTAGGGGCTGGTGTTGAAGACCCGGGCGGTGCCGCCGCCGAGCGCGGTGACCGCCTCGGCGGTGAGCGCCTCCAACTCCCGCGCGACACGGGCGTACTCGGCCTCGGCCTCGCGGTGCACCCAGGCGATCGAGGAGCCGGGCAGGATGTCGTGGAACTGGTGGAGCAGGACCGTCTTCCAGAGCCGGTCGAGCTTCTCGTGCGGGTAGCGGTAGCCGGGCGCGTGCAGGGCGGCCGTCGTCGCCCACAGCTCGGCCTCGCGCAGCTTGTGCTCGCTGCGCCGGTTGCCCTGCTTGGTGCGGGCCTGGGAGGTGTAGGTGGCGCGGTGCAGCTCCAGGTAGAGCTCGCCGACCCAGACCGGCGCGTCCTCGTACTCGGCGCGGGCCTTGGCGAAGAAGGCGTCCGGGTGCTCGACCTCGACGCGCGGGGAGCCCTCCAGGTCCCTGAGGCGGCGCGCCCGTTCCATGATCTCGCGGGTGGGGCCGCCACCGCCGTCGCCCCAGCCGAAGGGGGCCAGCGAGCGGGTGGCGCCGCCCTTCTCGGCGTAGTTGCGGACCGCGCGGGACATCTCCGCGCCGCTGAAGCGGGCGTTGTAGGTGTCGACGGGCGGGAAGTGCGTGAAGATGCGGGTGCCGTCGATGCCCTCCCACCAGAAGGTGTGGTGGGGGAACTTGTTGGTCTGGTTCCAGGAGATCTTCTGGGTGAGGAACCACTCGTTGCCGGCGAGCTTGGCGATCTGCGGGTAGGCCGCGTTGTAGCCGAAGGAGTCCGGCAGCCACACCCCCTTGGTCTCGACACCGAAGTGCTCCATGAAGAAGCGCTTGCCGTGGACGAACTGGCGGGCGACCGCCTCGCCGCCCGGCAGGTTGCCGTCGGACTCCACCCACATGCCGCCGACCGGCGCCCACTGGCCCTTCTTGACCGACTCCTGGATCCGGGCCCAGACCTGCGGGTAGTTGTCGCGCACCCACTCGTACTGCTGGGCCTGCGAGCAGGCGAAGACGAACTCCTCGTACTCGTCGGCCAGCGAGGTGACGTTGGAGAAGGTCCGGGAGGTCTTGCGCTTGGTCTCGCGGATCGGCCAGAGCCAGGCCGAGTCGATGTGCGCGTGGCCGACGCCGGAGATGCGGTGGGCGCTGGCGTGCGCGGGCTTCGACAGCGCCGGCTTCAGGGCCGCGCGCACGGCGGCGGCCGAGCCGGGGATGTCGTCCAGGTCGAGCAGGTCCATCGCGTGGTCGAGGGCGTGCATGATCTCGTGCCGGCGCGGGTCGTGCTCGCCGAGCTCCAGCATCAGCTCGCGCAGCACCTGGACGTCCAGGTCGAGGTGGAAGACCTCCTCGTCCAGGACGGCGATGTCGGCCCGCCTGAAGGTGTAGAGCGGCTTGTCGCCGGCCGTCAGCACGTCGCCGAGCGGGGTCGGCGCCGCGAAGTCGTTGGCCAGGATGTCGGGGTTGGAGGCGGCCTCGACCAGGTAGTCGATCACCTCGCCGCCCGCCGCCGGGTTGGCGATCGCCACGTACTGGTTGAGCGGGTTGACCGCCTTCAGCGGTGTCCCGTCGACCAGGTGCACCAGGGCCTCGGCCTGGTTGCCCGGCCAGTCGCCCGTGAAGCCGAGGTCGATGACCGCCTCGACGCGGCGGCCCGCGAACTCCGCGGGAACCCGGCCACGCATCCGGAACCAGGTGGTCCCCCACGGCGGGCCCCACGGGGTGTCCATCGCGAACGGCTCGTACGCGGCGGCTGCGGCCTCCTCGAAGGGCACCGGCTCCCCGGGGGCCTGCCAGGCGGACACCTCGAAGGGAACGGCGGCCGCGTGGATCGCGGGCTTGATGCGCTGGTTGTGGAGGCGCTCTACGCGCTCCTCGATCCGGCGGCGTTCGTCGTGCATGGAAGTCTCCAGAAGAGGGATGGAAAGCGCTTTCCGATCGGCTGGTCACTTAAGATACGCGAGGCCCGGATGGACCTCGGTGTACCCCTCGACCAGCCGGCGGGCCACGTTCACCGAGTCGACCAGCGGATGCAGGGCGAACGCCTTCACGGCCGTCGCGCGGGAGCCGGACCCGGCGGCGGCCAGCACCTCGCGCTCGACCGCCTTGACCGAGCAGACGAGACCGGTGGCGTGATCGGGAAGCGGATCGACGGCGACCGGGTGGGCGCCGTTGGCGTCGACCAGGCAGGGCACCTCGATGACGGCCTCGGCGTCGAGCACCGCGAGGGTGCCGCGGTTGCGCACGTTGAGGATCAGGGTGGTGCGCTCGTCGCGGGCGATGGCCCGCATCAGCGCCAGGGCGACCTTCTCGTAGCCGCCGGACAGGTCGTCGGCGTCGCGCTCGCCGGCGCCGGCCGTCTCCCGGTTCTCGGCCATGTAGGTCGCCTCGCGCTCGGCGCGGGTGCGGTCCCAGGCCGCCAGGGCCCCGGCACCGGGGTTGCGGACCTCTTCGTAGAAGTGCGCCTGCTGGTCGCGCAGGAAGGCGCCGCGGGTCTTCTCGGCCTGCTGGTAGGCGCGGACCGCCTCGCGGTTGAAGTAGTAGTAGTGCAGGTACTCGTTGGGGATCGCGCCGAGCGACTGGAGCCAGTCGACGCCGAAGAGCTTGCCCTCCTCGAAGGAGCCGAGCAGGCCGGGGTCGGCGAGCAGACGCGGGAGCTCGTCGCGGCCGGCGACGCGCAGGCCCCGCACCCAGCCGAGGTGGTTGAGGCCGACGTAGTCGATCCAGGCCTCGCGCGGGTTCACGCCGAGCACCCGGGCGATACGGCGGCCGAGGCCGACCGGCGAGTCACAGATGCCGATGACACGGTCGCCGAGGTGGCGGGACATGGCCTCGGTGACCAGTCCGGCGGGGTTGGTGAAGTTGATGACCCAGGCGTCGGGGGCGAGCCGGGCCACCCGGCGGGCGATGTCGACGGCGACGGGGACGGTCCGCAGGCCGTAGGCGATGCCGCCCGCGCCGACCGTCTCCTGGCCGAGGACGCCCTCGGCGAGGGCCACCCGCTCGTCGTCGGCCCGGCCCGCCAGGCCGCCGACGCGGATCGCGGAGAAGACGAAGTCGGCCCCGCGCAGGGCCTCGTCGAGGTCGGTGGTGGCGGTCACCGTGGGCGCGTCGGGGACGCCGGCCGCCTGTTCGGCAAGGACCCGCGCGACCGCCGAGAGCCGGCCGGCGTCGAGATCGTGCAGGACGACCTCGGTGACCCGGCCCTCGCCGCGGTCGGTCAGCAGCGCCCCGTACACGAGCGGCACCCGGAATCCGCCGCCGCCCAGAATGGTCAGTTTCACGCTTGAGCCTTTCCTGCCAGGATCACGTCGACACCGGCCTCCTCCAGGGCGGACCGGGTCGCCGGGTCGACCGGCGCGTTGGTCACCACCAGGTCCAGGTCCTCGGGACCACAGACCTTCGCCATGCCCGTACCCGGGAACTTGGCGGCGTCGGCGAGCAGCACCACCTTGTCGCTCGCCTTGATCATCGCCCGCTTGACCGGCACCTCCACGACCGTCGTGTCCATCACCTGCCCGCCGGGGCGCACCCCGCTGGTGCCGAGGAAGAGCCAGTCGGCGTGCAGCTGGCGCAGGTTGTCCTCGGTGAGGAAGCCGACCAGGGAGCGGTACTCGCGCCGGACCATGCCGCCGAGCAGCACCAGCTCGATGCCCTCGTCGTCGGCGAGCTCCTCGTAGACCACCAGGTTGCTGGTGATGACCGTGAGCCGGCGGCCGTGCAGCTGGCGGGCCAGCCGGTAGGCGGTGGTGCCGATGTCCAGGAGGACCGACTGGCCGTCCGCGACCAGGGCCGCCGCGCGCGCCGCTATGGCGTCCTTCTCCGCGACCCGCACCTCGGCGACCTCGGCGAAGGGCTGGTCCCCCTCGTCGGCGACGGCACCGCCGTGCACCCGCGTCAGCAGCCCCTCCTCCTCCAGTTTCAGCAGGTCGCGCCGGACGGTGGCGGGGCTCACGCCCAGCTGCTCGGAGAGATCGGTCACGGCCGCGGGGCCGCCCGAGCGCAGGGCCCGCAGGATGAGTTGATGTCGTCGTTCTGCCAGCACGCGACGAACACTACTCGTCATCTTCAATCATTTCTATGCTCAGTTCTGCTCGTGTATTGACCAATCTCGCGTGACAGCGCACGATTCCGTCATCAAAATTGACGAGTTTTGACGAGAGGGTGGCGTGTGGACGACGACATACCCGACGTGCTGCTGACCGGTCTGCTCTTCTACGACCTCGTCCTCACCGGGCTCGGGAAGCCGCCGACACCCGGCGAGGAGGTCTGGACGGCCGGCATGGGCTGCGGCCCCGGCGGCATCGCCAACCTCGCGGTGGCCGCGTCCCGCTTCGGCCTGCGCACCTCGCTGGCCACGGTCTTCGGCGACGACTTCTACGGCGCCTACTGCCGGGAGCTCCTCGCCGGGCAGGAGGGCGTCGACCTCTCCCTGTCCCGGGTCGCGGACGGCTGGCCCACCCCGGTCACCGTCGCCCTCGCCCACGGACAGGACCGGGCCCTGGTCACCCATGGTTCGGAGCCGCCGTACTCGCAGGACGTGCTGATGGGCGACCCGCCCGAGGCCCGCACCGCCCTCGTCCACATCGAGGCCGAACCCCGCGAGTGGATCGCCAAGGCCGCCGCGAACGGCACCCGGATCTACGCCGACGTGGGCTGGGACCCCACCCAGCAGTGGTCCCGCGACCTCCTCGACCAGCTCGCCCTGTGCCACGCCTTCCTCCCCAACGAGACCGAGGCGATGGCCTACACCCGCACCGACAGCGCGGTCGCGGCCCTCGGCACCCTCGCCGAACTGGTCCCGGTGGCCGTGGTGACCCGCGGCGGGGACGGCGCGGTGGCCGTCGACCAGACCACCGGCGAGTTCGCGGAGGTCCCGGCCCTCGCCGTGGACGTCCTCGACGCGACGGGCGCCGGCGACGTCTTCGGGGCGAGCTTCGTCACCGCCTCCCTCGCCGGCTGGCCGCTGGACGAACGGCTGCGGTTCGCCGTACTCGCCGCCGGTCTCTCCGTCGGCCACCACGGCGGGGCGCCGGCCGCCCCCGGCTGGTACGGCGTCGACCGCTGGTGGCGCTCGCTCACCGACCCCGATCTGAAACGCGTCTACGGCTTCCTCACGGACCGGCTGCCGGCCGACCCCGGCCCGCCGGTCCGGTACGCACCCGTCACACCCCCCGCACGGCAGTACTGAGCCCCCACTCCCCACGCCCCACGCTCCATGTGAAAGTCCCGAACAGATCCGAAAGATCCGAAAGGCGGTGGGAGCTGTGCGGCTCTCACGTAGAGGCCTGCTGCGCGCAGGCCTGGCCGGTACGGCCGCCACGGCGCTCGGCGGCCTGGCGTCCGGCTGTGCCGTTCCGACCGGTTCCACCGGCCGGAACATGGTCCTGTGGTACTGGGACGGCGGCCTCGGCGACACGGTCATCAAGAACGCCAAGGCCCGCTACGACGCGACCGTCGATCTGCAGGCCATCAAGATCGGCGGCTACTACCGGTCGAAGCTGCTCACCACGATGACCGGGCGGGCGCGCATCCCGGACATCGCGGGCCTCAAGGGTGAGGACATGGCGTCCTACCTGCCCAACGCGAACCAGTTCGTGGACCTGCGCACGCTGGGCGCGGACAAGTACAAGAGCCAGTTCCTGTCCTGGAAGTGGGACCAGGGCATCGCCGACGACGGCACCGTGGTCGGCTTCCCGATCGACTGCGGCCCGGTCGCCCACTTCTACCAGTACCAGGTCTTCCAGAAGGCCGGACTGCCCTACGAACCCGACGACGTCTCCGCCGAACTGAACACCTGGGAGAAGTTCTTCGCCGCCGGCGAGCAGCTGAAGAAGCGGATCCCGGGGACCTGTCTGCTCTCCGACGTCAACGCGGTCTTCGAGAACGTGGTGCAGCAGGGCAGCCGGCGGTACGTCGACAAGGACCGGCACTTCATCGGCGACCAGGACCATGTCCGCCGGGCCTGGGCACTGGCCGTGGAGGCCAAGCGGCGCGGGATCGTCTCGGACCTGGTCAGCGGAACGCCCGACCAGCTCTCCGCCCTCCAGGACGGCAAGCTGCCCAGCCAGCTCAACGCCTCCTGGGCCACCAACGACATCAAGACCGGCGTACCGAAGACCAAGGGCCGCTGGCGGGTGGCCCAGATGCCGGTACGGCCCTCCAACAACGGAGGTTCCTTCCTGTCGATCACCAAGGAGTGCCGCGAGCCCGAGCAGGCGTTCCGGATCATCGCCTGGATGCTGAACGCCGCCAACCAGGCACAGGGCTTCGTGGACGCGGGACTCTTCCCGTCCACCCCCGCGTCGTACGCCATGAAGACCCTGCGCGCGCCCGACCCGTTCTTCGGCGGCCAGGTGACGATGGACGTCTTCGGGCCCGCCGCGCAGAAGATCGCGGTCGCCTACAACAGCCCGTTCGACGTGGCGCTCTCGCAGCCCCTCAAGGACGAGATCAAGAACGTCGGCGTCCTCGGCAAGAACCCCGAGCAGGCCTGGAAGGACGCCATGAGCAAGTGCCGGCGCATCGCCAAGCACCTGGGGGTGAGCTACTGATGGCCACCGCACTGGAGAAGCCCCCGGTGACCGTGGAACGGACCACCCCGGCCGGTCCCCGTACCGGATTCCGCAAGTACTGGCACCTCTACGCCGCGATCTCCCCCTTCTATCTCCTCTTCCTCTGCTTCGGCCTGATCCCGGTCGGCTTCTCGCTCTACGTCTCCCTGCACCGCTGGGACGGCCTCGGTTCGATGGAGTGGGCGGGCCTGTCGCAGTACCGGTACCTGGTGAGCGACACCGACTTCTGGACCGCGGTCGGGAACACGATCGTCATCTGGGCGCTCGCCACCTTCCCCATGATCTTCCTGGCGATGGTGACGGCCGTGATGCTCAACTCGGCGGTCCGCTTCAAGAACGTCTACCGCTTCGCCTACTTCCTGCCCAACGTCACCTCGGTGGTGGCGATCGCGATCATCTTCGGCTCGGTGTTCTCCACCAACTTCGGCCTGGTGAACGCCTTCCTGCAGGCGGTCGGGCTCGACCAGGTGGCCTGGCTGAACACCCCGTGGGGCATCAAGGTCGCCATCGCCACCCTGATGACCTGGCAGTGGACCGGCTACAACGCGATCATCTTCCTCGCCGGTCTCCAGACGGTCCCCGGTGAACTGTACGAAGCCGCCCGCATGGACGGCGCCGGACCGGTGCAGACCTTCTTCCGGATCACGCTGCCGATGATGCGGCCGGTGCTGCTGTTCGTGCTCGTCGTGTCGACCGTCACCGGTCTGCAGAGCTTCTCCGAACCGCAGGTCCTGCTCCAGACGACCTCCAACGACTCGACGTTCGCGGGCGGTCCGGGCCACGCCGGCCAGACCATGGTCCTCTACTTCTTCCAGCAGACCTTCGACAACAACGACTTCGGCTACGGCGCCGCCGTGGCCTGGGGCATCTTCCTCGTCGTCATCATCTTCTCGATCATCAACTGGCGCCTGGTGCGGCGCCGGGGCGAAGACTAGGGAGGCCGCACACCATGGCATCCATACGCACAACCCGCCCCAGGGCCGTCAAGGGCACCCGCGGCCGCGGTATCGCCCTGCACGCCGTCCTGATCGTCGGTCTGCTGCTCTCGGCCTTCCCGTTCTACTGGGCCGTGATCATGTCGACGCACACCACGTCGGAGATCTTCTCCTACCCGCCGAAGCTGCTGCCCGGCCCGCACCTCCTGGAGAACGCCCGCAGCCTCTTCGACAACATCGACTTCTTCGGGTCGATGTGGAACTCGCTGCTGGTCGCGGGCTCGGTGACCTTCCTGGTCCTGTTCCTCGACTCGTTGGCGGCCTTCGTCTTCGCCAAGTTCGCCTTCCCCGGCAAGAACGTGCTGTTCGCCCTGCTGATGGTCATCTTCATGGTGCCGGCCCAACTGTCGGCCATACCGCAGTTCGTGATCATGGCGAAGCTGGGCTGGATCGGCTCGATGACCTCGCTGATCGTGCCGGCGGCGGCCAACGCGTTCGGCATCTTCTGGATGCGTCAGTACATGAAGGGCGCCATCCACGACGAGCTCCTCGACGCCTCCCGCATCGACGGGGCCAACTTCCTCCGCCAGTACTGGCACGTGGCCCTCCCGGTGGTCCGGCCGGGCCTCGCCTTCCTCGGCATCTTCACCTTCATGGGCCAGTGGAACGACTACGCCTGGCCCCTGATCGCCCTCACCAACCCGGACAACGTCACCCTCCAGGTCGCACTGTCCCAGCTCAACGGCACCCACGGCACCACCGACTACGGAATGGTCATGACCGGCGCGCTGCTCGCCCTCGTCCCGCTGCTCATCGTGTTCGCGGTCGGCGCCCGTCAGATCATCGGCGACCTGGCCAAGGGAGCCATCAAGTGACGGACCCGCTGGTGGCCGTGCGCCCCTGGGAGGCACCCGAGGTGACCTCCTGGGGGCGGTTGCCGATGACAGCCGTCGACCGCCGTCCGGGGGCGCTGTCCCTGGACGGCGAGTGGCGTTTCCAGCTGCTGCCGGCTCCGGACGCGCCGGTCGAGGAGACCTGGTCGACCGCGTACGTCCCCGGTGCGTGGACCCTGCAGGACACGAACGACCTGCCGCAGTACACGAACGTCCGGATGCCGTTCGCGGAGTTCCCGCCGCAGGTGCCCGCCGCCGGCCCGACCGGTGTGTACGAGCGGCACCTGGACATCCCCGCCGACTGGACCGGCCGTCGGATCGTCCTCCAGGTCGGGGCCGCCGAGAGCGTGCTCCTCGTGCACGTGGACGGGCGGCCCGTGGGCATCTCCAAGGACTCCCATCTGGCCGCCGAGTTCGACCTCACCGAGGCCGTGCGCCCCGGCGAGCGGTCGGTCCTGCGGCTCACCGTCGTCAAGTGGTCGGACGCGTCGCACATCGAGGACCAGGACCACTGGTGGCACGGCGGGATCACCCGCTCCGTGCTGCTGTACGCGACCGACCCGCTGTATCTCGCGGACGTGACCGTGCGGGCGCGGCGGGACGGCGAGCTGCGGGTGGACTGCGCCGTACGGGACCACGGCGGTGCGCTGCCGGGCGGTTGGTACGTCACCGGCGACCTGGACGGTGAACTCCTCTCGCAGGACGCCGAGTTCGACCGGCTCAACGCCGAGGACGACCGGGTCTCCGACTTCCTGGGCGAGGCCCGCGTCCACGCCGCCGTGCCCCAGGTGCGCACCTGGAACGCGGAGCAGCCCGAGCTGTACGGGCTGACCGTCCGGCTGCACCGCGCGGACGGCACGGTCGCCGACACGTCGTACCACCGCATCGGCTTCCGGGACGTCGAGATCGTCGGCCGGGACCTGCTGGTCAACGGCGAGCGGATCTTCATCCGGGGCGTGAACCGGCACGACTTCCACCCCCTCACCGGGCGGACCGTGTCGTACGACGACATGCGCGCGGACCTGGTGGTGCTGAAGCGGTTCGGCTTCAACGCGATCCGCACCTCGCACTACCCGAACGACCCCGCGCTCTACGACCTCGCCGACGAGCTGGGCCTCTACGTCGTCGACGAGGCCGACATCGAGTCCCACGACCACGCGCACGAGATCGCGGACGACCCGCGCTATCTGAACGCCTTCGTGGACCGGGTCTCGCGCATGGTGCTGCGGGACAAGAACCATCCGTCGGTCATCATCTGGTCACTGGGCAACGAGTCCGACTACGGGGCGAACCACGACGCGGCGGCGGGCTGGGTACGGCGGCACGACCCGACCCGGCCGATCCAGTACGAGGGGGCGGCCAAGCGGGGCTGGGCGGACCCGGGCACGGCCTCCGACATCGCGTGCCCGATGTACGCGCCGTTGGAGGACTGCGTGGCGCACGCGCTGTCCGGGGAGCAGACGAAACCGCTGATCCAGTGCGAGTACTCGCACGCCATGGGCAACAGCAACGGCACGCTGGCCGACCACTGGGCCGCCATCGAGTCCACTCCGGGTCTTCAGGGCGGGTTCATCTGGGAGTTCTGGGACCACGGAATTCTCCAGCGGGTGAGCGACGGCAGACCGGTCGGGCGCGCGGGCGCCGGACTGTACGACAACGGTGTCGCCGCGCCCGGCCACCGCTGGGCGTACGGCGGCGACTTCGGCGAGGCCCTGCACGACGGGGCGTTCGTCGCGGACGGCATGGTCTTCCCGGACCGCACGCCCAAGCCCGCGATGTACGAGCACCGGGAGATCGCGGCGCCGGTCCGCATCCGGTGCTTCAGGCACGAGGGCATCGTGCTCGCCAACCACCAGCACTTCCGGGGCTTCGACTGGCTGACCGGCACCTGGGAGCTGGCTTTGGCCGACGGTCGTACCCTGACCGGTCCGGCCGAGCTGCCCGAGCTGTGCCCCGGCGAGACCGCGGCCGTGCCGCTGCCCTTCGAGCTGCCGGCGGACGGCGGCGAGGCATGGCTGACGCTGCGGGTGACCACGGCCGAGGACCAGGCCTGGGCGCCGGCCGGTACGGAGGTGTGCGCGCCGCAGATCCGGCTGCGGGCCCCCGACCCGGTGACGGCGGCCGTCCCGGGCGGGACGAGGGTCGAGGTGGACGACGAGGGCCTGCTGCTGCACCCGCTGCTGACGGCCGCGCCGACGCTGTCCCTGTGGCGGGCGCCCACCGACAACGACGAGCTGGGCGGGATCGCGGTGCGCTGGCGGGCCTGGGGCCTGGACAGCCTGGTGCGCAAGGCGGTCTCGGTGCACCGGGAGCGCGACCGGGTGACCGTGCTCGCCGAGTACGCCGGTACCACGGGAGTCGTCCGGCACCGGCAGGAGTTCACCGCGGTCGCGGGCGGCATCCGGATCGAGGAGTCGGCCGAGCTGCCCGCGGAGTTCGACGACGTGGCCCGGGTCGGCTCGGTCTTCGAGACGGTGGCCGGGCCGGATCTGCTGGAGTGGTTCGGTCAGGGTCCCTGGGAGTCGTACCCGGACCGTGCCGCCGGTGCCCCGGTCGGCCACCACTCCGTCTCCGTGGACGAGTTGTTCACCCCGTATCTGCGGCCCCAGGAGAGCGGCGGCCGTCATGGCGTACGACGGTTCACGCTGTCGGCGCCGGACGCCACCGGACTCGCGGTCGAGCTGGACGAGCCCCGCCAGGTATCCGTCACCCGCTACCGCGCCGAGGACCTCACCGCCGTCACCCACCACGACGAACTCGTGCCCCGGGCCGGCTGCGTGGTCCACATCGACGCCGCACACCGGGGCCTCGGTACGGCCTCGTGCGGTCCCGACACCTTCCCCTCCTACCTCGTCGCACCGGGCGTCCACCGCTGGAGCTGGACCCTGCGCGTCCTCTGAGATCCCCCCACGCCCTTCGCCGTCACTTCTCCTTATCCACGGAGCACACGTGTGTACGTCGCATGACCACGCCCAGGGCGAGGCCGCACAGGCCGGAGCCGGCAGACGCAACTTCCTCAGGGCCACCGCGCTGCTTGGCGCCGCCGCCACGGCGGGGGTCGCGCTGCCGGCCGTCGCCGAGGCGTCCGCCGGCTCCGGCCGGCGGCCCGACCCGGAGAGCCGTCGCTTCACCCTCGCGGTGATGCCCGACACCCAGTACCTCTTCGACGGGCCGAGCATCAACCCGGCGCCGATCGAGGCGTCCCTGCGGTATCTCCTGGAGCAGGGCGGCGAGTCCGAGGAGAACATCGTCTTCCTGAGCCACCTGGGCGACCTCACCCAGAACGGCGCCGAGGAGGAGTTCGCGGCGATCAGCAAGGCCTTCGGGATCCTGGACCGGCGCGGGGTCGGCTACAGCGTGCTGGCCGGCAACCACGACATCAGGTCGTCCACGGACGACCAGCGCGGGAACACGCCGTACCTGGACGCCTTCGGGCCGCAGCGCTTCGAGGGCAAGCCGACGTTCGGCGGCGCCTCCGCGGACGGCTACAACACCTACCACCTGTTCCGGGCGGCCGGGCGCGAGTGGCTGGTGCTGGCGCTGGACTGGCGGCTGTCGGCGCAGGGGTACGCCTGGGCGAAGGACGTCATCGCCCGGCACCCGAAGGCGCCGGTCATCCTCACCACCCACGAACTGGTCGTGGACGACGACACGTTGTCGGACTACGGGCAGCAGCTGTGGGACCAGCTGGTCGACGAGCACGACCAGATCTTCCTCACCCTGAACGGGCACTTCTGGCCGGCCCGCCGCGCCACCCGCAAGAACGCGGCCGGCCACGACGTGCACCTGCACCTGACGAACTACCAGAACCGGTACTTCGGCGGCGCGGCGATGATCCGCCTCTACCACTTCGACCTGGACCGGAACGTCATCGACGTGGAGACGGTCTCACCGTGGATCCTCGGCCGGGCCAAGAAGGGTCTCAACGAGCTGGAGCGGCAGGAGATGGAGCTGAGCGGCGACGGCGACCGCTTCTCCGTCGACATCGACTTCGAGGACCGCTTCGCCGGCTTCGCCCCGGTGCCGGCCCGTCCGGCGCGGCCCGCCGCGCAGCTGCTGGTCCGGGGCACGGCCGCCTACTGGCGGTTCGACTCGGCGGTCGCCGGCACGGTCCGTGACCTGTCCGGCAACGGCAACGACCTCACCGTGGTCTCGGTGGGCGGCGGCACCCTCGGCTGGTCGGCGGACCACCACCCGGACCAGCCCGGCCACGGCAGCCTGGAGTTCACCGGCTTCAAGTCGCCGCTGAAGGGCGCGTATCTGAGGACCGTCGACGGCGCCCCGCTCAACTCGGCGACGTTCAAGAACGGTTACACCATCGAGGCGTTCTACCGGCTGCCCGCGGACTGGGACGCCTCACACAACGCCTGGTCCGGGCTGGTCAGCCGCACCGGCCGCAACGGCTCCGTCGGCACGGTCACGGACGACCCGGACGAGCCGCTGGCCACCCTCTCCATCACCGACGGTCCGGGCACGCAGTGGGCGGTGCACCCGCTCAACCAGCAGCAGCTGGCCACCAACTGGGGCGACGAGACCGCCCGCGAGACCTGGTGGCACCTCGCCGTCGTCAACGACGGCAAGCACACCACGATGTACGTGCAGGGCTGCCCGGTGGCCCGCAACCCGCACGCCGCCGCGGTCGGCATCGCCTCGTCCGGAAAGCCCTGGCTGCTCGGCGGCTACGAGTACGCGGACAGGATCGACCAGATCCTGCACGGCCGCCTCGGCGACGTCCGGATCGTCTCCCGGGCCCTGCCCGTCTCCTCCTTCATGACCCACTGACCCCCGTCACGAGGATCACCATCATGACCGAGCAGCAGCTGCCCAGCTGGGCCGATCCCGCCGTCTCCCCCGCCGACCTGGACGCCCAGGGCGTGTCCCGACGCGGACTCCTGCGCCGCGCGGGCCTGTTCGGCGCCGCGTTCGCGCTGGGTTCGGCGGCCACCCCCGCGTTCGCCTCCTCCCGGCACGGCCTCGGCGGCGACGACCCCCGCCTCGCCTATCTGGTCGGCGACCACCACGTCCACTCCGTCTACAGCCACGACGCGAAGTACACGTTCTCCCAGCAGGCGCAGGCCGCCGCCCGGTTCGGCCTGGACTGGATGGTGTTCAACGAGCACTCCAACTTCGGGCACGCCTACTACGGCGCGAAGCTGGAGCACGCGGAGATCCTCGAGGCCCGCCGGGAGAACCCGCGCCAGCTGATCTTCCAGGGCCTGGAGTGGTACATCCCGGCCGCCGAGCACGCCACCGTGTTCGCCGCGCCGGGCCGCCACGAGACCGACCTGCTCACGCGGTTCGAGCTGGCCTACGACGGCAAGCTGCTCGGCTACGACAAGGGCGGCGCGGCCGACGCGGACACCGCGCGGAACGAGGCACACGCCGTCAAGGCCATCAGGTGGCTGGCCGAGCAGCGCCGTACGGGCTATGTCGACGACGTCCTCGTCCTCGCCAACCATCCGCTGCGGCTCGGCATCGACTCGCCGCGCGAGATGCGCGACTGGCGGGACGCGGCCCCCGAGATCATGATCGGCATGGAGGGCGCGCCCGGCGCCCAGGGTGCCGCGATCCCCGGCTGGCGCGGTACCACCTCGATCCGCGGCGAGTACGAGAACAAGCCCTCCGCGCAGTCCTGGGCGGGCTACCCGGCGGACGCGTACCTGACGTACGGCGGTTTCGACTGGGCTACGGCGACGGTGGGCGGCCTGTGGGACGCGATGCTGTCGGAGGGTCGGCTGTTCACCGTCACCACCAACTCCGACAATCACCGCACGGTCTTCGACACCTGGAAGAACGGCGACTGGCTGCCGGGGCAGAACTTCGACAACACCGGCAGGCTGCCCGACCCGGTGAACACCGACACCCCGCAGCCCGGCAGCGACTTCTGGCCCGGCGAGTTCAGCCGCACCCACGTCGGTGTCACCCGCTACGGATACCGCGCGGTGATGGCGGGCCTGCGGGCGGGCCGGGTCTGGCTGGACCAGGGGCATCTGCTGGACGGCCTGGACGTGCGCCTGAAGCGGGACTGCGACCACGGCAACGGCGTCACCCTCGGCGGCCGGCTGCGGGTCCGCAAGGGCGAGCGGATCACCCTGAACGTGACGGTGACGACCGCGTCCCGGGTCAACGCCCAGGGCATCCTGCCCCGGTTGGCGCACGTGGACGTGATCCGCGGCGCCGTGCGCGGCCCGGTCTCCGACCGCGAGACCTGGCAGGCGCCCGACACCAGGGTCGTCCAGACCGAGGACGTGTCCGGCCGCAAGGGCACCTACACCCTGCGCATCCCGCTCACCGCGGGGGACGAGTCCTTCTACGTCCGGCTGCGGGGCAGCGACGGCAACCGCCACGGCACCGGCTACCTGGGCGCGTCGATCGACCCGCACGGCCCGATCACCCACGAGCCGGGCAACGGCGACCCGTGGGCGGACACCTGGTTCTATTCCAACCCCATCTTCGTGGATGTGGTGGGTTCCTGACGATTCGTCGCCCATTCGATCACCTTGCGTAACCGTCGGGGTGGGGCAGGCATGCGTGAATCGTGTCCGACTCGCTACAGAGAGTTGGAGAACGATTGCCCGAGACACCCCGGCACCGCCGTTTCACCGCCGGGGCGCCCTGACGGGAAACGTTGCGAATTCCCGACGGGACGCCATTCCGCGGACGAAGGACCTGATCGGAGAACAGGGTCGATAAATCACCAGGCCCTTTATTCGAAGCAAAACGGGCCGACACCCCGGGAATAGGCGTCGAAATCATGCCGGGCAATCGAAGGAGGTCGAATATCGGCCGGTAGACGACCCTCTCCGCCGCGTAGATTTATGCAGCGGGCGACCACATACTGCATACATCGAACAGGTAGACGGAACCGTTCCGCGGCAAGCGGACCCCTCATCGAGTGGTCTGGAGCGATCCTCAAGCGATCGTCATTCACCACTCACGCACTTACCCATACGACGAACGACACAAGGCGCGGAACAAAACCACCCCAGAGCAGCAATACGGACTTTCTGCCCGCCGGCGCGGGCCGCCGGGCGCCGTCCACCCCGCCGTACAAGACGATGCGGCAAACCCCTCCCCATGGGGGCTCCGACCCGCGGAGTTGCCAGCCTGTGCCACCTTTTCCCAGCGGGTGGTGTGTAATGGGTGTCGGTCTGAACCTCGACGGGTCCAGGCCCTTTCCGGGAGGCTCCGGGGGTGGTTCCCCGGGGCCTCCTCACTTTTCCCCTGTGTTTACATCCGGGCCCGCCGCCGCTCATCTGCGGGAAGTATTCGTACCCCGTACCGCATAGGCTTTCAATGGTTCACTCCCAGAGAAACCCTTGTCGATCATGCTCCACCAGGGGGATGTGATGGAGACCACAGCCCTGTCGAACCGCGTGCGGGAACTCCCTCTCCTGAGGGAGATGATTTCCCGAGGATCCGCTACAAGAAAGTTTGCTCTCCGTCATCCGCGACTGGCGATTTCGTCGGCCAGGGGGGTAGCTTGTGAAAAGTCTTCGCCTCGCAGCCCGGACTAACCACCCGGGCCGACAACACGAGGGAGAGGACCTGGACCCGTCGTCCGGGTGTGCCGCAGCCTGCGTCACACCCGGGATCCCCGCCCGCACCGGCAAGAAGGACCTCAGACCGATGAACACCGCCATCGCCGATGGCCTCGGCACCTCTCCCGTCCCGCGCCCGCACCGGGACATCGCGTCGCATCTGACGCTGCGTGACCACCACGACCCGGTACGGCGGCCCGACCGCCCGCCCGTGGCCACGGCCCGCGCGACCCGGGTCTGACCATGGTCCCCAGGGTCGACGCCTTCCGGACCGGCGACGTCCTCAACGGACGCCAACCCATGCCCGCCGGCAGCTTTCTCGCCCAACTGCCCCGCGGAGCCTGGCCGTTGCTGGTCAGCGAGTGGGGCGCGGACAGCCGTGTCCACGAACGCGACGAGGAACTGCCCATCGGACCGGCGGACGAACAGGTGCACATCGTCCTCGGCGGCTGCGTCCGCCAGGAGCGCCACCCGTTCGGCGCCACCGAGGGCGCGCCCAGGATCACCCGCTTCCGTGGCGTCGGCCAACTGCTCGGCGAGGCCAAGCTCATCGAGCCGGGCGCCGCGGTCCGGACGACCTGCCTCACCACGACCTGGGTCATGCCCTGCCCCGTGCAGCCCATGAACATCCTGCTGCGCAAGCGCCCGCGGATCCAACTGGCCCTGCTGCGCAGCCTGGAGGACCGCAGCCGCACCGACGAGAAGATCTACGGCACCATGACCAGGACGCCGCTGGCGCGGGTCGGCGCGCTGCTCGTCCATCTCGCCGAGATCGCCGGCACGACCGACGCCGCCGCCCCCGGCCACATCACCATCCTGGGCCCGAGCCAGAAGGACATCGCGGACGCCCTGCTCCTCGGTGTCTCGACCGTGGAGAACACCCTCCGTCGGCTGCGCACCCCCGACCAGGCCAGCGGGCTGCCCGCGGACGGCATCCTGCGCAGCGGGTACCGCCAGTTCGTCGTGACGGACCTCGCGCTGCTCCGCACCATCGCCACGATCTCGTAGCTTCCCGCCCGACCCGCTCACCCGTCCCCACGCCACGAGCCTTCCCGGCCCCTTCCCGAGGGGTGTTCGTGCGTTTCATGAACGGATCACCGCCATGATGTCCAGTTCCACCGCGCTGGCCTCCGCCGACACGGCCACCGTCCTGGTGAGCGCCGCCTCGGGCGCGGCCGCGGCCACCCTCGGCATCCTCGGTCTGCTCCACTACCGCAAGGCGCTGGCCTGGGTGAAACGGATGCGCGAGGCCGACGACGACGCCCAGGACTTCGAGGACGCCTCGGCCTACCTCAAGAGGCTCGTCGAGATGCTGTGCGAGTGGGCTCACAAGCCGTGCCGCGCGGCCGACTTCGAGCCGTTGCACGGCCTGCGCCATCTCCTCGAGGACGCGGCGCAGGCCACGGAGCCGCTCCGCCCCGAACTCCAGGCCGTCGTGGAGCGCCTGGACCGTTATCTGGCCACGGTGCTCCCCGCGGTGCCGACCGCCGGAAAGGTCGAGATCACCGCGCTCACCACGCAGCTGGCGACCGCGATGACGCAGGAACACGCCCGTATCGAGCTCAAGAACGCGGTGAGCGCCGCACAGCAGCGGATCCGCACGCTGCGCAGGCCCACCTGATCAGGCGTAGAACCGCGACAGACTCTGCAGCACGGCGGCCGGCTTGGTGCCGCCCTCGATCTCGATGGTCCCCTCCACGGCGATCTGCACGCCGCCCGGCACCTCCTCGACCTCCGCCAGCCGGGCGGTGAGGCGGATTCGGGAGCCGGCCTTCACCGGGGACGGGAAACGCACCTTGTTCAGACCGTAGTTGACCTTCGTGGTGACGCCCCGGACGTCCAGCAGCTCGGTGAAGAGGGGGATGAACAACGACAACGTGAGACAGCCGTGGGCGATCGGGGCGCCGAAGGGGCCCTCGGCCGCGCGCTCGGGGTCGACGTGGATCCACTGGTGGTCGCCGGTCGCGTCGGCGAAGGTGTCGATGCGGTCCTGGGTGACCTCGATCCACCCGCTGGTGCCCAGGTCGCTGCCCGCGAGCTTCTTCAGTTCGTCGAGGCCGTTGACGGTGACGCTCATGTCGCTGTCCTTAGCTATGAGTTGGCGGAGCCGTAGCGTTCGCGCACACGGGACTTGAGGAGCTTTCCGGAGGCGGTGCGCGGGAGTTCGAGCGCGAGCACCACCGATTTCGGGAGCTTGTACTTGGCGAGCCGGCCGGACAGGGAGGCCAGCACCTCGTCGGGGTCGAGGGCGGCGCCCTCGCGCAGGACGACCACCGCACGCGGCACCTCGCCCCACTTGTCGTCCGGCACGCCGATGACCGCGCACTCCACGATGTCGGGGTGGGTGAGGAGCAGGTCCTCGATCTCGGCGGGGTAGATGTTCTCGCCACCGGAGATGATCATGTCCTTGAGGCGGTCGACGATGTAGACGTAACCGTCCTCGTCGACCCGGGCCGCGTCCCCGCTGCGGAACCAGCCGTCCGCGAAGGTGGCCGCCGTCTCCTCCGGCAACCCCCAGTAGCCCGGCATGACATGGGGGCCCCGGACCATGACCTCGCCGGGTTCGTCGACGTCGACCGGGGTCAGATCGGGCCGCACCACCCGTACGTCGCTGAAGAAGTGCGGCACGCCCGCCGAGCCCGCCTTGCCGATCGCGTGCTCGGCGTCGAGGAAGAGGGTGCCGGGCGAGGCCTCGGTCATGCCGTAGCCCTGGAGGAAGGTCAGCCCGCGTTCCTGGTAGGCCGCGATCAGCGAGGTCGGGACCGGGGAGCCGCCGCAGGTGAGGATGCGCAGGGAGGAGAGGTCGGTGGCCTGCCAGCGCGGGTGGCGGGCCACCTGGTCGAACATCGTCGGCACCCCGAACATGAAGGTGATCCGGTGTTCCTCGATCAGATCGAGGATCGCCTCCGGGTCGAAGACCGCCACCAGGACACAGGTACCGCCCTTCAGGAGGACCGGCAGGGTGAGCATGTTGAGGCCCGCCGTGTGGAACAACGGGGCCGAGACCAGGGCGCGTTCGTCGGCGATCAGGTCGGTGTCGACCAGGACGTTGACCGCGTTCCAGGTCAGGTTGGCGTGCGTGAGCATCGCGCCCTTGGGGCGGCCGGTCGTCCCCGAGGTGTACATGATGATGCAGGTGTCGTCCGGGGTGACGGGCTCGTCGATCGGGTCGTCCGCCGCCGACGCCAGCAACTCCTCGTACTCGGGGCCGACTTCGACGAATGTCCGGACGTCGGTGGTACCGGGCAGCCCCGCGACGAGACCGGCGAGCGAGGGGCCGTACAGCAGGGCCCTGGCGCCGGAGTCGGCGAGCTGGTAGGCGATCTCGGGGCAGGCCAGGCGGGTGTTGAGCGGGACGAAGACCGCGCCGAGGGTGCCGGCCGCGAAGAGGGTCTCCAGGTGGGCGGGGTGGTTGGGGCCGAGGTAGGCGACGCGGTCGCCGCGGCGGACGCCCCGGGCGCGCAGGACGTGCGCGAGGCGGGTGGTGCGCGTGTACAACGTGTCGTAGTCGGTGGCCTGTTCACCGTGTACCAGCGCCGTGCGGTGCGGGGTCTTGCGGGCCCGGCGTGCGGGCCACGACCCCAGTCCCTCGTTGCGCATCTCGGCCCCTTACGGCTTGGTCAGCCCGAGCAGACGGGCGGCGTTCTCCTTGAGGATCTTCGGCCGGACCTCGTCCTTGACCGGCAGCTTCGCGAAGTCGGCGAGCCACCGGTCGGGGGTGAGGACGGGGAAGTCGGAGCCGAACAGCACCTTGTCCTTGAGCAGCGTGTTGGCGTACTGGACCAGCTGCGGCGGGAAGTACTTCGGCGACCAGCCGGACAGGTCGATGTGCACGCCCGGCTTGTGGGTGGCGACGGCGAGGGCCTCGTCCTGCCAGGGGAAGGACGGATGCGCCAGGATGATCTTCAGGTGCGGGAAGTCGGCCGCCACGTCGTCCACGTGCAACGGGTTGGAGTACTTCAGCCTGATCCCGCTGCCGCCCGGGACGCCGGCACCGATGCCGGTCTGGCCGGTGTGGAAGAGGGCTATGGTGCCGGTCTCCTCGATCACCTCGTAGAGGCCGTACGCCACCGCGCGGTCGTTCGGGAAGAAGCCCTGGATACTGGGGTGGAACTTGAAGCCCTTCACGCCGTACTCCTCGACCAGACGGCGGGCCTGCCGGACGCCGGCCTTGCCGCGGAAGGGGTCGACGGAGGCGAAGGGGATCAGGACGTCCGGGTTGGCGGCGGCGGCCTCGGCGACCTCCTCGTTGGGGACGGGCGCGGTGCCGGTCGCGGACTCGGCGTCCACCGTGAAGATCACGGCGGCCATGTTCCGCTCCCGGTAGTAGGCGGCGGTCTCCTCGATGGTCGGCTTCCGCTTGCCCTCGACCTTGAAGTAGGCGGAGGAGGCGTCGTGCAGGTCGTCGTCCAGGGAGGAGTGCCCCCTGGCGGAGACCTCGGCGTGTGTGTGGACGTCGATCGCCGTGAGTGCCTCGATGTCCATCACGCCTCCGGGACCTTGGGCGCCGGGATGCCGACCGTCTGGAGTTCGGCGCCGACCGAGGTGGGGAAGGCGTCGGCCAGGGTGTCCGGGGTCCAGCCGCCGTCGGCGTAGGCGGTCCGGATCTCCTGGGGGTGCGACCAGAGTGCCACCTTGTCGCCGCCGATGCCGATGGCCTGGCCGGTGATGGAGCGGGCGGCCGCGGAGGCGAGGAAGGGGACGAGGGCCGCGCAGTCCTCGGGGGTGCCGAAGCCCTCGCCCTTGCGCAGGAGGTCCGGGAGCGGTTCGCCGTTCTTCATGGCCTCGACGTACGGGGCGAAGGCGGGGATGGTCTCGGTCATCGCGGTGGCGGCCACCGGGACGATCGCGTTGACCGTGATGTCCGCCCGGCCCAACTCCATCGACCAGGTGCGGGCCATGGCGGCGATGCCGGCCTTGGCGGCGGCGTAGTTGGTCTGGCCGAAGTTGCCGCGCTGGCCGGCCGGGGAGCCGACCAGGATCAGGGTGCCGCCCTCGCCCTGCTCGCGCATCCGGACGGCGGCGGCGCGGGCGCAGGTGAAGGTGCCCCTGAGGTGGGTGGTGAGCACCGCGTCGAAGTCGTCGTCGGTCATCTTCCACAGCACCCTGTCGCGCAGGATGCCCGCGTTGGTGACCAGGACGTCGAGTCGCCCGAACTCCGCCACGGCCCGGGCGACCAGCCGGTCCGCGGCCTCGCTCGTGCCGACCGGCACCACCTCGGCGACGGCGGTGCCGCCGGCCTCGGTGATGGACTTCACGGCCTGCTCGGCGACGGCCTCGTCCACGTCGTTGACGACCACGGAGGCGCCGTGGGCGGCGAGTGCGTGGGCGTAGGCGAGGCCGAGGCCCCGGCCGCTGCCGGTGACGACGGCGGCCTTGCCGGTGAGATCGATGCTGGGCACGGGCGATGTCCCTTCGGGTACGAGGGGTGCGGCTTGCGGGTACGACGGGTGCGGCTTCTCGGATGCGACGGCTACGGCTTCTCGGATGCGACGGGCTCGGTTCGAGATCGAAGCTAAGAGCAATAATTGTTGTCGTCAATAGTTGTTGCGCATGCACGAGTACGCCATGCTGGAATCCGCGCCACAGACCGCCCCGCCGCCGGGGCCCGGACCAGGGAGACGGCCATCACCCGTCAGCACACCGAGAACCCGACCTCGATCGACGCGGACCAACCGTGGATGCGCGGGCTGCACGCGGACACGGGCTACCTGCTGTACCGCCTGGGCCTGCGCTCGGGGCAGCTCTTCAACACGTTCCTGCAGGAGTCGGGGGTACGGCTGCGCCACTACGCGGTGCTGCGTCTCCTCGCCACCTCGGAGGGCGCGCTCCAGCGGGAGCTGAGCACCCGGCTCGGCTACGACCCGAGCGCGATCGTCGGCCTGGTCGACGACCTGGAGAAGCTGGGCTTCGCCGAGCGGCGCCCCTCCCCCGTCGACCGCCGCAGCCGGATCGTCGTCCTCACCGAGGCCGGCGGTGCCTTCCTGCGGGACACCGACGAAGCGGGCCGGCGGGTCACCAACGATCTGCTGGGCCCGCTTGACCCCGCCGAGCGCCAGGCGCTCCACGCTCTGCTGCTGCGCGTCGCCGACCGGCCATGACCGCCGCCGCCCGCTCCGCACCCGACCGGCTGCTGTCGGTGCTGGCGGCGTTCGACCACGGGCATCCGGCGCTCAGCCTCAGCGGCATCAGCCGCCGGGCCGGGCTCTCCCTGACCACCACGCACCGCCTGGTCGGCGCGCTCACCGCGTGGGGCGCGCTGGAGCGGGACGCCGACGGTTTCTACCATGTGGGGCTGCGGCTCTGGGAGCTGGCCGCGCTGGCGCCCCGGGGGCTGGCGCTGCGTCAGGTCGCGCTGCCGTATCTGGAGGACCTGTACGAAGCGACCCATGAGAACGTGCAGTTGGCGGTGCGGGACGGAGCCGAGGTCGTCTACATCGAGTGGCTGTCGGGGCGTTCGGCGGTGGGGGTGCACATCCGGGTGGGTGCCCGCTGGCCGCTGCACGCGACGGGGGTCGGCCTGGCCCTGCTCGCGCACGAGACCCACGGGTTCCAGCAGGAGTACTGCGCGGGACCGTTGGACGCCTTCACCCCGTACACCATCACGGATCCGAGCCGGTTGCGGCGCTCGCTGGCCGAAGTGCGGCGCACCGGGGTCGCGGTGAGCAGCCGTCAGGTGACCGACGACGCCCTGTCGGTGGCGGCTCCGGTGCGCGGGGCGGCGGGGCAGGTGGTGTCGGCCGTCTCGGTGGTGGTGCCCCAGGCCGACGCCCAGGTACCGGCGCTGGTCCCGGCGGTACGGCTGGCGGCCCGTGGCATCTCCCGGGCACTGGGCTGGCAGCCGGAACAACCGGAACGGGCCGGGTAGCCGGCGCCCGGCGCGTACCCCCGGCCGGAACGGGCCGGGTAGCCGGCGCCCGGCGCGAACCCCCGGCCGAAACGGGCCGGGTAGCCGTGCGCCGCGCCTCCCCCGGGACCGCGCGGAGCCGTTGGCGGACCTGGCGGTGGCCATGCACCCATCCCCTCACCTGGCGGCGTCCGCCCCCGCCGGTCCTCCGACGGGGACGGTGACCCGCGCCATCGGCTCCGGCAGGGACGGGTCCCGTGCCTTCAGCTCCGGCCAGGACGCGCACCCGTGCCTCCAGCTCCGGCAAGGACGCGTACCCGTGCCGTCGGCTCAGGCAAGGACGCGCACCGTGCCGTCGGCTCAGGCAGGGACGCGCACCGTGCCGTCGGCTCAGGCGGGCAGTGCCGCGCGCAATCGCCGGTCGCGGGGCGCCGGTTTGCGGTCGAGCCGGGCGTCCAGGAGGCGGCGGGCGGCGTCGCAGCGGCCGCCCGCGACCAGGGCGTACAGCAACGTCTCCGCCACGACCTCGCGTTGGGCCGCGCTGCCGCCGACCCGGCGCAGCACCGGCAGCAGGGCGTCGAGCCCCCGGGCCGCCTCGTGGAAGCGCTCCTCGACGAGGTCGGCGAGGGCCTCGCACAGCGGCGCGATCACCTCCCGCTGCACCGGGTCGGCGGCGGCCGCGTGGTCGCGCAGCCTGCGCAGCGCGGGCAGGTCGCCGGCGGCGGTGAGGGCGACGGCCACGTGCAGCGCGGTGAACGCGGTCGCGGGCCGTTCCAGTACCTCCCGGGCCACCGAGTCCAGGACGTCCACCGCCGGCAGGTCCCCGTCCCAGCTGTCGCTGAGCCGGGCCCGCCACAGCAGCGAACCGGAGTCCACCAGCGCCCGCACCCCGCGCACCCGGCCCGGCGCGAGCTGGGCGAACCAGCGCCGGCGGACGGCGGCCGGGTCGTCGAGGGCGAGTTCGTGCAGGGCGATGTGCCAGGAGAAGTGCGCCCGGTGCACCGCCCCCCGTCCGCGCCCGGACACCCAGCCGTCGAGCCAGTCCCGGCCCGCCTCGTGCGCCCCGGACTCGTAGTGGACGTGGGCCAGGGCGTGCACCGCGTGCCCGGAGGCGGGCTCGGCGGCCAGCGCGCGGTGGGCCAGCTCGCCCGCCTCGTGCAGCCGGCCCTGCTCCTGGCGCAGGAAGGCCAGCAGCGAGGTGTGGAACCAGTGCCCGTCGTAGGCGGGCGAGGTCAGGTCGAGCAGTCGCAGGGCGTCGTCGTCCTGGAGATCGCTCACCCCGGAGAACGCGATGGTGGGCACGGCCGCCGCGAGCGCCAGCGCGTCCCCCGGGTGCTCCCGCAGATGCCGTACGAGCGCCTCGTCCCCGTCGTCGCCGGTCACCCGGCGGGTGATCACGTCCACGAAGGACCGTTCACGTTCGTCGGCGCGCTCGCGGGCCGAGCGCTGGGCGTCGGCGAGGGCGCGGGGCACGTCGACGGCGGCGGCGCACTCGTGGCCCAGCAGGGCGAGGGCCGCGTGGCCGAGGGCGAAGCCGGGGTCGAGGGCGACCGCGCGGGCGAGGGCGTCCTCGGCGCCGGAGCGCACCTTGAGGACCCGGTCGAGACCACTGCGGTAGGCGGCGGCCGCCTCGGCGTGGGTGGAAAGCGGCAGTCCGTGGCCGTCGAGGGGCCGCCGGGAGGCCCGCCTGCGGCCGGGCAGCGGCAGCAGCCGCTGGGCCAGCCCGGCGGCCTGGACGCGGATCTCGGGGATCGCCGTGGTCTCCCACAGCTCGCCGCGGCGCGGGGCGCCGAGCGTGAACAGGGGCCCCACGGCGCGGCCTTGGGCATCGAGGAGCCGTCCGTCGCGGGTGGCCGCGCCCATGCCCAGCGGTCCGGGGACGGCGAGCCCGGCGGTGAACAGGGCCTGCCACAACGGCGCGTCCAGGCGGCGGCCGGGTCCGGTGCAGTCCACCACCCAACCGACGTGCACCACATGGCCGTTGGACAGCTCGACGGCCAGAGAGCCGGCCTCGTCGGCCGTGACGCGGGCGACGGTGCCGGTGTGGACGTGCAGGCGGCGTGCGGTGCGGGCGCGGGAGACGTGTTCCGCGGTGGCGGGGGCCATCCGGTGGCGGTGGGTGTTCCACAGGGCGCCCTCGCGGGCCAGGAACTCCTCGCGTTCCTCGGGGGTGAGGCTGCGCCACAGCCGTGCGGTGTGCGGGCGCAGGCTGTCCAGGCCCGGGCGCCAGTCGCCGTGGGTGCGTACCGAGCGGCTCACCTGGCGGTAGACCGCGCGGCGCAGCCGGCCCAGCGAGGTGTCGTCGATCCCCTCCGGGGCGGGCATGGCGCCGGCCGGGCCGAGGGCGTGCGGCTGGGGCAGCAGCCCGCTGCGGGACAGGGCGTGCACGGCCCGGCCGGGGCGGTCGAGGGTGAGGGAGAGATCGATGGCGGTCAGACCGGTGCCGACCAGCAGGACGTCCTCGGGGCTGTCCCGTACGGGGTCCAGGGCGCCCGGCGCCCACGGGGTGCCGACGAACCGGTCCGAGGCACGCAGGGCGGGCGGGGCCCAGCCGCCGGTGGCCCCGGCGGGACCGGTGGCCAGGACGGCGCTGTCCGCCAGCAGGGGTCCCCCGGCGGCGAGGTGGAGCTCCACCCGGCCGTCGGGGGTGCCGGTACAGGACTCCGCGCGGGTGCGCAGCCGGCGGACCGCGACCGTGCCGTGGGCGCGGACCATGGCCTGGCCGAGGGTGTCGGCGAGGTAGGCGCCGTAGCGGTAGCGGGTGGCGAAGTCGGCGCCGGTGACGGTGGGTTCGCCGTGCCGGCACAGCCAGCGCAGGAAGTGCCCGGGGTCGTCCGGGTAGGCGCTCATGTGGCCGGCGGGCACGTTGAGGCGATGCCGGGGGTCGTGAGTGGCGTAGGCGGTGCCCCGGCCCGCCTCCGGGGCCGGGTCGATCAGGAAGAGGTCGAGAGGGGTCCGGCGGCGGTGCGCCGTCTCGCAGAGCTGGACGGCGGTGAGGGTGCCCGCCGCTCCGGCTCCCACGATGGCCACGCTCTGCCGCTTGCGGACGTCGGTCACGGAATACCTCCGGCGGGGGGGTCGGCGTACTGCTTCTTCACTATTCCGATCGGAGAGGTGGGGAAGCCCTCCCGGGAGGGGGATCTCACCGGAAACTCAGGCCGCCGGTCGGGCGTTCATACTCTGTTCACGAACGGAGGCTCGGACAACCGGGGTTCCGGTCGACTCATTCCGGCTCCGCGGGGCGACGCCCGGAGCTCCTCATCCGAATCTCAGGGATCACCCCCGCGATTCAAAGGAACCACCCATACAACCGGCGCAGGATGCCCTGACACAGGTGGACAAGTCAGGAAGGCGTGTCGTGGGCGTCCAGCACATATCGAACGGGTCCGGCCGGCAGTCGCGGAGGTGGTCCCGGCGCGGACTCCTCGCCGCTCTCGGCGCGGTGCCCGCGGGGGCCGCGCTGGCCGGATGCAGTTCCTCGGCGGACGCCTCGGCCGCCACCGACGGCAAGGGCGCGACGGCCTCGGCCAAGTCCGCGACCAAGAAGGCCACGATCACGGTCACTCCCGTCTCCGGCACCAGGAAGGCCGACTTCACCAGCCCGGTCGAGGTCACGGTGACCGACGGCACGCTGGCCTCCGTGACGGTCGCGGGCAACGACGGCTCGACGCTGTCGGGCACCTTCGACGACGCGAAGACGAAATGGACGTCGGCGAAGAACCCGTACTCCGGCACGAAGTACACGGTGACGGCGAAGGCGCGGGGCGCGACCGACGAGACGGTGGCCACCTTCACCACGAAGTCCCCGAGCGAGACCTTCCTCGGCTACTTCACGCCGGAGGCGGACTCCACGTCCGGTGTCGGCATGCCGGTGTCGATCAACTTCACGCACGCGGTCGCGGACCGGGCGGCGGTCCAGAAGGCGATCACGGTGACGGCCGAGCCGGAGGTGGAGATCGTCGGGCACTGGTTCAGCGACACCCGGCTCGACTTCCGCCCGGAGACGTACTGGGCGGCCGGCACGAAGATCACCCTCGGTCTGCGGCTGAAGGACGTGGAGGGCACGGACGGCGTCTACGGCACCCAGTCGAAGGACGTCACCTTCCACATCGGCCGGGAGCAGATCTCCACGGTCGACCTGTCCACCAAGCAGATGGTGGTCAAGCGGGACGGGGCCACGTACGCCAGTTACCCGGTCTCGGGCGGCGACTCCGACCACACCACCTGGTCCGGGATCATGGTGATCAGCGAGCGGTTCAAGCAGACCCGGATGGAGTCCTCCACGGTCGGCCTCGGCGACGAGTACGACATCTCCGACGTCCCGCACGCCCAGCGCCTGACCACCTCCGGCACCTTCGTGCACGGCAACTACTGGGCGGCCACCTCGGTGTTCGGCAGCCAGAACACCAGCCACGGCTGTGTCGGCCTGCACGACGCCAAGGGCGCGAGCGACTCCTCGGTGGCCGGCTACAAGTTCTACGAGAGCTCGATGCTCGGCGACGTGGTGATCGTGAAGAACTCCGGCGAGAAGACCGTCGAGGCGTCCAACGGCCTCAACGGCTGGAACCTGTCCTGGTCGGACTGGAAGGCCGGCAGCGCGGTCTGACCCGCAGGCGCCTTCACCGCCTGAACTCCCCCGGGAAACAAGGAGATTCTTTGTTTTAACTCTTGACGACCGCAGGCACGGAGAGCACATTGGGCCCACTTTGAGAGCGCTCTCAGCAACGTCTCCCGGCGCTCTCGGAGGCATCCCGCGCACCCCCACTCCGTACCCGAGAGGCACCCCATGAGAGAAACCTCCGGTATACCCCCTGCGGATCACAGACGGCGGCGCTCCCTCCGCCGCGCCCTCGTCGCCGTACTCGCCACGGTGGGTCTGGCGGCGGCCGCCGCCACGACCGCCACCCTCCCCGCCAGCGCCTCCGCGCCCGGTGCGCCGTCCGGCTGGAGCCAGGTCTTCCTCGACGACTTCAACGGCACCGCCGGCACCGGCGTCAACACCTCCAACTGGCAGTACGACACCGGGATCTCGTACCCCGGCGGCGCGGCCAACTGGGGCACGGGCGAGGTCGAGACGATGACCTCGTCCACCAACAACGTCGCGCTCGACGGCAACGGCAATCTGCTGATCACCCCGCGCCGCGACGCGTCGGGCAACTGGACGTCGGGCCGTATCGAGACCAATCGCACCGACTTCCAGCCCCCGGCCGGCGGCAAGCTGCGCGTCGAGGCGCGGTTGCAGATGCCCAATGTCACCGGCACGGCGGCGCAAGGGTACTGGCCCGCGTTCTGGATGCTCGGCTCACCGTTCCGCGGCAACTACCAGAACTGGCCGTCCGTCGGCGAGCTGGACATCATGGAGAACGTGCAAGGCCTGAACACCACGTGGGCCACCATGCACTGCGGCACGAACCCGGGCGGTCCGTGCAACGAGACCACCGGTCTCGGCAACTCCACCGCCTGCCCCAACACCACCTGCCAGTCCGGCTTCCACACCTACACGATGGAGTGGGACCGCTCGGTGAGCCCCGAGGCGATCCGCTTCTACGTCGACGGCGTCAACTACCAGACGGTGACGGCCAATCAGGTCGATGCCACGACCTGGTCCAACGCCACCAACCACGGCTTCTTCGTCATCCTGAACGTGGCGATGGGCGGCGGCTTCCCGGGCGCGTTCGGCGGTGGCCCCTACAGCACCACCGAGCCGGGCCACCCGATGGTCGTCGACTATGTCCAGGTGCTCCAGTCCAGCGGCAGCGGTGGCGGCACCACGCCCCCGCCGTCCGGCAACCGTGACGCCTACAGCGCCATCCAGGCGGAGTCGTACGACAGCCAGTCCGGCGTGACCGCCGAGTCGACGACCGACACGGGCGGCGGCCAGGACATCGGTTACGTCGCCAACGGCGACTGGGCGCTGTACAAGGGCGTCAACTTCGGTTCGTCGGCGGCCACTCAGTTCAACGCGCGAGTCGCGAACGGCGCCGCGAGCGGTGTCAGCGGGCTGGTGGAGGTCCGCCTCGACAGCCGCAGCAACGCGCCCATCGGCAGTTTCGCGGTGGGCAACACCGGGGGCTGGCAGACCTGGAAGACGGTCCCGGCCAACATCAGCGCGGTGACCGGCACCCACGACGTCTACCTGACCTTCAGCAGCGGCCAGCCGGCGGACTTCGTGAACGTGAACTGGTTCGACTTCGGGCACTGACCCGGGAGTCAGGGATGCCTCGCGGGGGTCGCCCCGCGGGGCGTCCCCGTGCCCGTGGGAGGCACGTCCGGCGGTCAGCGCCCCACACCGCAGCGCCGCGCGATGGCCTCCAGCCGCTCCAGTTCGCGTTGTGCCGCGGTCACATGGGCCAGGTCGAGGGCCATCCAGGCGCGTGCGGTGACATAGCGGATGTCCTCGCGGGTGGCCGCGTCGAGGCCGACGGCGTCCCGGAGACGGTATCCGGTGACCGCCAGCGAGACCCTGACGTGATCAAGTCGGTCCCACAGATACAACGGCAGTGACGGCGTCGCGTCCTTGACGTAGTCGCGCGCCTGCCGGTCCGCCTCGCAGGGACGGGGCGGCGTCGGAGCCCAGGGAAGACCGGCCTTTCGGGCCGTGTCGTCCATGTCCGCGAGCCAGGCACGGGCGGCGGCCCGATCGCCCTCGGCGGCGAGCGCGCGAGCGTTGTCCAGCAGGGAGCGCAGTTCGGCCCGGGCCTCGGGATCCTCGCCCGTCCGGGCCTCGAGATAGCCGGACCACACGTCGAACGCCTTGCTCAACTCGGCGTCCAGCAGAGCCTCGTACACGTCCGGCACCGCGCCGACTCCCCCCTCGGGCCGTCCCGCGCGGACGGCAGCGGTTCACGATAGAAGGGGCGCCGGACCCGTCGCTCGCGAATTTCCGGGCGGGGTCAGCGCAGCTCGGCCCGGAACGCCACCGGCGTCTGCCCCGTGTGCAGGTGGAAGAACTTGGAGAAGTTCGCCGCGTCCGGGAAGCCGATCGCCGCGCCCACCCGGCCGATCGGGAGGTCCGTGTGGGCCAGCAGGCGTTTGGCCTCCAGGACGACCCGCTTGTCGATGAAGCCCTTCGGGGTCTCCCCGGTGGCGGCACGGACCGCGCGGACCAGGGTGCGGCGGGAGTAACCGAGGGCGTCGGCGTAGGCGCTGACACTGTGGTTGGTGGCGAAGTCCTCCTCCACCGCGTCCCGGAAAAGGGTGAAAGTCGTATCGGCCTGGCGGCGGGCCGCCTCCGCCGAGCTGGCCGCGAGATGCGCGAGCCGCAGCAGGAGCGCCGTGAGCGAGTGCCGCAGGACCGAGGTGTGCAGGCTCAGAGGGAGGGTCTCGTTGTCCTCGTACTCGCGTTGCAGGTTGGCGAGCGACGCCCGCAACGCGGTGAGCTGCGGTGCGTCGGGGCGGAGCAGGGGCGGCAGGTCGTACCGGTAGAGGCCGGTCGCCTCCACGATCGCCTTCGGCAGGAAGCCGGGCTGCATGGTCAGGACGCTTCCGCGGTACTCGCAGGTCCGCGAGAAGCGGTGCACCTGCCCGGGCCGGATCCACAGCAGGTCACCGGCCTGCGCCTGGTACTCGGCGAAGTCGATCATGTGGCGGACCGGGCCCTCGGTGAAGAGCATGACCACGTGGAAGTCGATGCGGTGGACGCGTTCCAGGGGGGCGTCGGCGTGCCACATGCGCTCGGTCCCCATCGGGCCGACCTGTATGCCGACACCGCCGACGCTCAGATCCACCGGGAAGGGGAAGGTTCTGATTCCGTCACCGTCGCCTGCCCCTTCGGGCGTTCTGTCCGCCATGTCCTTCTCGTGCCGTCCCTGTCGAAGATCCGTGTCCCACTTTCACCACAGGCTGACACACTCCGACCTTCCTTCCCAAAAGTCAGACTTTTAGTTTTGAACGCGTCAGGCCAGCCAGAACGCTTCTAACGAGGACTTCTTGAAGATGAGCACGCAGACATCAGACGGCTTCGAGTGGACCGACCTGGACCGGCGTGCCGTGGACACCGCGCGCCTGCTCGCGGCCGACGCCGTGCAGCAGGTCGGCAACGGGCACCCCGGCACCGCGATGAGCCTGGCCCCGGCCGCGTACACGATCTTTCAGAAGATGATGCGGCACGACCCGGCCGACCCCGAGTGGACCGGCCGGGACCGTTTCGTCCTCTCCCCCGGCCACACCTCGCTGACCCTCTACACCCAGCTGTTCCTCGCCGGGTACGAGCTGGAGCTGGACGACCTCAAGGCCTTCCGGACGCACGGGTCGAAGACCCCGGGGCACCCGGAGTACGGCCACACCGCCGGTGTCGAGACCACCACCGGCCCGCTCGGCCAGGGCGTCGCCAACGCGGTCGGCATGGCGATGGCCGCCCGCTACGAGCGCGGCCTCTTCGACCCCCAGGCCCCCGAGGGCACCTCCCCCTTCGACCACACGATCTGGGCGATCGTCTCCGACGGCGACCTGGAGGAGGGCGTCTCCGCCGAGGCCTCCTCGATGGCCGGCCACCAGAAGCTCGGCAACCTGGTCTTCCTCTACGACGACAACCACATCTCCATCGAGGGCGACACCGCGACCGCGTTCTCGGAGGACGTGCTGGGCCGGTACGAGGCCTACGGCTGGCACACCCAGCGCATCGAGCCGACCGCCGAGGGTGACGTCGACGTTCACGCCCTGTACGCGGCGCTGCAGGCGGCGCAGGCCGAGACCGAGCGGCCGTCGATCATCGCGATGCGCACGATCATCGCCTGGCCCGCGCCGAACGCGCGGAACACCGAGGCCTCCCACGGCTCCGCGCTCGGCGCCGACGAGATCGCCGCCACCAAGCGCGTCCTCGGCTTCGACCCGGAGCGGAGCTTCGAGGTCGCGGGCGAGGTACTGGCCCACACCCGCCGGGCGCTCGACCGGGGCGCCGAGGCGCACGCCGCCTGGGACAAGCGGATCGCCGAGTGGCGCACCGCCCGGCCGGAGCAGGCGCGGCTCTTCGACCGGGTCGTCGCCGGCCAGCTCCCCGAGGGCTGGGAGTCCGAGATCCCCGTCTTCGAGGAGGGCAAGTCCGTCGCCACCCGGGCCGCCTCCGGCAAGGTCCTCCAGGCGCTCGGCCCGGTGCTGCCCGAGCTGTGGGGCGGCTCCGCCGACCTCGCGGGCTCCAACAACACCACCATCGACAAGACGTCCTCCTTCCTGCCGAAGGGCAACCCGCTGCCCGAGGCCGACCCGTACGGCCGTACCGTCCACTTCGGGATCCGCGAGTTCTCGATGGCCGCCGAGATGAACGGCATCGCGCTGCACGGCAACACCCGGATCTACGGCGGCACCTTCCTGGTGTTCTCCGACTACATGCGCAACGCCGTCCGCATGGCGGCGCTCATGCAGCTCCCGGTGACCTACGTCTGGACCCATGACTCCATCGGCCTCGGCGAGGACGGCCCCACCCACCAGCCGGTCGAGCACCTCGCCTCGCTGCGCGCCATCCCGGGCCTGAACGTCGTCCGCCCGGCCGACGCCAACGAGACCGCGACGGCCTGGGCCGAGATCCTGAAGAGGCACGCCACGCACCCCGCCCCGCACGGGCTCGCGCTGACCCGCCAGGGCGTGCCGACGTACGCGCCGAACCCCGACGCGGCCAAGGGCGGCTATGTGCTGCGTGAGTCGTCCACCGAGACCCCGGAGGTGATCGTCATCGCCACCGGTTCCGAGGTGCACCTCGCCGTCGAGGCGCGGGACCTCCTGGAGGCCGAGGGGGTCGGCACCCGGGTGGTGTCGATGCCGTCCGTGGAGTGGTTCGAGGAGCAGCCCCGCGAGTACCGCGAGAGCGTCCTGCCGCCGGCCGTGAAGGCGCGGGTCGCCGTCGAGGCCGGGATCGGCCTGACCTGGTACCGGTTCGTCGGCGACGCCGGACGCATCGTGTCCCTGGAGCACTTCGGTGCCTCCGCCGACGCCAAGACCCTGTTCGCCGAGTTCGGCTTCACCGCCGAGCACGTGGCGGCGGCGGCCCGCGAGTCGCGCGCCGCCGCCCGAACCGCCTGATCCGCCCGACAGAAGCACCGACAGAAGTACCAGAAGAGCCAGAAGAGTTCCGGTAGAGGAAGATGATCACTGTGACCGAAGCAACCGCCACCGCGGGAGCACTGAAGAACCTGTCCGACGAGGGCGTCTCGATCTGGCTGGACGACCTGTCGCGCAAGCGGATCAGCACCGGCAACCTGGCCGAGCTCGTCGCGACGAAGAACGTCGTCGGCGTCACCACCAACCCCTCGATCTTCCAGGCCGCCATCGGCTCGGGCGAGGGGTACGAGGAGCAGCTGGCCGACCTCGCCGTGCGGGGCGTCACGGTCGACGAGGCCGTCCGCATGATGACCACGCAGGACGTGCGCGCCGCCGCGGACGTGCTGCGCCCCGTGTACGACGCGACGGACGGCCGGGACGGCCGGGTCTCCATCGAGGTCGACCCCCGGCTGGCCCACGACACCACGGCCACGGTCGCCGAGGCCAAGCAGCTCGCCTGGCTGGTCGACCGCCCCAACGTCATGATCAAGATCCCGGCGACGAAGGCCGGTCTCCCGGCGATCACCGAGGTCATCGGCCTCGGCATCAGCGTCAACGTCACGCTGATCTTCTCGCTGGAGCGCTACCGCGAGGTCATGGCCGCGTACTTGGCCGGCCTGGAGCGGGCCGCCGCCAAGGGCCTGGACCTCTCCACGATCCACTCGGTGGCCTCCTTCTTCGTCTCCCGCGTCGACGCCGAGATCGACAAGCGGCTGACGGTCCTCGGCACCGACGAGGCCCTGGCCCTCAAGGGCCGGGCGGCGCTGGCCAACGCGCGGCTCGCCTACGAGGCGTACGAGGAGGTCTTCGGCGGCGAGCGCTGGACCGCGCTCGGCGGTGCCGGGGCCAACAGGCAGCGCCCGCTGTGGGCCTCCACCGGCGTGAAGGACCCGTCGTACAAGGACACCCTCTACGTCGACGAGCTGGTCGCGCCCGGCACGGTCAACACCATGCCGGAGGCGACGCTGAACGCCACCGCCGACCACGGCGACGTCCGCGGTGACACGGTGACCGGCGGCTACGACCGGGCCCGCGCCAATCTGGCGGCACTCGAGCGGCTCGGCGTCTCCTACGACGAGGTCGTGGGCAAGCTGGAGGACGAGGGCGTCGCCAAGTTCGAGGTGGCCTGGCAGGAGCTGCTGGACGCCGTCACGAAGTCCTTGAACAGCAAGGGAGTTGACGCGTAATGAGCGAGACCGCCAAGGAGGTGCGGGTGCCCGTGGTGCCCGCCGCCGACTGGGACAACCCGTTGCGGGACGCGCGCGACCGGCGGCTGCCGATGGTCGCCGGGCCGTCCGGCCTGGTCATCTTCGGGGTGACCGGTGACCTGTCCCGCAAGAAGCTGATGCCGGCCGTCTACGACCTGGCCAACCGGGGCCTGCTGCCGCCGGGCTTCTCGCTCGTCGGCTTCGCCCGCCGGGACTGGGAGGACCAGGACTTCGCCCAGGTCGTCCACGACGCGGTGCGCGAACACGCCCGGACCCCGTTCCGCGAGGAGGTCTGGCAGCAGCTCGCCGAGGGCATGCGCTTCATCCCCGGCGACTTCGACGACGACACGGCGTTCAAGCAGCTGAAGGCCGCCGTCGACGAGCTGGACGGCTCCCGGGGCACCGGCGGCAACTTCGCCTTCTACCTCTCCGTGCCGCCGAAGTTCTTCCCGAAGGTCGTGCAGCAGCTGAAGAAGGTCGGCCTGGCCACCCCGCCGGCCGGGTCCTGGCGGCGGGCGGTCATCGAGAAGCCGTTCGGCCACGACCTGGCGTCGGCGCAGGACCTCAACCGGGTCGTGCACGACGTGTTCGACCCTGAGCAGGTGTTCCGGATCGACCACTACCTCGGCAAGGAGACCGTCCAGAACATCCTGGCGCTGCGCTTCGCCAACCAGATGTACGAGCCGATCTGGAACCGCAGTTACGTCGACCACGTGCAGATCACCATGGCCGAGGACATCGGCATCGGCGGCCGGGCGGGGTACTACGACGGCATCGGGTCGGCCCGTGACGTCATCCAGAACCACCTGCTCCAGCTGATGGCGCTGACCGCCATGGAGGAGCCGATCGCGTTCGACGCGGACGCGCTGCTCACCGAGAAGCTGAAGGTCCTGAAGTCGGTGCGGCTGCCGGAGGACCTGGGCAAGCACACCGTGCGCGGCCAGTACGCCGAGGGTTGGCAGGGCGGCGAGAAGGTGATCGGCTACCTCCAGGAGGACGGTATCGACCGCAGGTCGAAGACCGACACCTACGCCGCGGTCAAGGTCGAGATCGACAACCGCCGCTGGGCGGGCGTCCCCTTCTACCTGCGCACCGGCAAGCGGCTCGGCCGCCGCGTCACCGAGATCGCCGTCGTCTTCCAGCGGGCCCCGCACTCCCCGTTCGACTCGACGGCCACCGAGGAACTCGGCGCGAACGCGATCGTCATCCGCGTCCAGCCCGACGAGGGCATGACCGTCCGGTTCGGCTCCAAGGTGCCGGGTACGTCCATGGAGATCCGGGACGTGACGATGGACTTCGCGTACGGCGAGTCGTTCACGGAGTCCAGCCCCGAGGCGTACGAGCGGCTCATCCTGGACGTGCTGCTCGGTGACGCCAATTTGTTCCCCCGTCACCAGGAAGTGGAAGAGTCCTGGAAGATCCTCGACCCGATCGAGACGTACTGGGCGAAGCATGGCAAGCCCGCGCAGTACGAGTCGGGCAGCTGGGGACCGAAGGAAGCCGACGAGATGCTCGCACGAGACGGACGGAGCTGGCGCAGGCCATGAAGATCGACCTGACCGACACCACGGCAAGCAAGATCAACAAGGCGCTGGTGCAGGGTCGCCGCGCCATCGGAACCCCTGCGGTGGGCATGGTCCTGACGATGGTGATCGTCACGGACGAGGAGAACGCCTACGACTCGATCAAGGCGGCCGAGGAGGCCTCGCACGAGCACCCCTCGCGCACCCTGGTCGTCATCAAGCGGCATGTGCGCACCCTGCGCGACCGCACCACCTCCCGCCTGGACGCGGAGGTCCGGGTCGGCTCCGAGGCCGGCACCGGCGAGACGGTCGTGCTGCGGACCTACGGCGACGTCTCCGACCACGCCGACTCGGTCGTGCTGCCGCTGCTGCTGCCGGACGCCCCGGTCGTCGTGTGGTGGCCGGTGGAGGCCCCGGACACCCCGTCCAAGGACCCGCTCGGCGCCCTCGCCCAGCGCCGGATCACCGATCTGTACGCCGTCGACCGGCCGATGGAGGTCCTGGAGGCCCGCGGCCGCAACTACGCTCCCGGCGACACCGACCTGGCCTGGACCCGGCTCACCCTGTGGCGGTCCATGCTGGCCGCCGCCCTCGACCAGGCCCGGGTCGCCGTGACCTCGGCCGCCGTCGAGGCCGAGGCGGACAACCCCAGCGCCGAACTCCTCGCCCGCTGGCTGGAGGCCCGCCTGGGCGTCAAGGTGGACCGCGTGGTCTCCCCCGGCCCGGTCGTCACGAAGGTACGGCTCGGCACCGCGACCGGCGAGATCGTCATCGACCGCCCCGAGGGCCCGCTGGCGACCCTGACCCTGCCGGGCCAGCCGTCGCGCACCCTCGCGCTGAAGGTCCGCGCCACCTCGGAACTGATCGCCGAGGAGCTGCGCCGCCTCGACGCCGACGAGATGTACGCCATCGCTCTGCGGGGCGAGGGCACCAAGGAGACCGCTTCCGATGTCTGACACCCCCCGGCTCACCCGGCGGCCCGAGTGGGCCGCCCTGGAGGACCACCGCGCCAAGGGGCTGCCGGCCCTGCGTGAGCTGTTCGCGACGGACCCGGCTCGCGCCGAGCGGTACGTCGTACGGGTCGGCGACCTGTACATCGACTACAGCAAGCACCTGATCACGGACGAGACCCTCGCCCTGCTCCAGGAACTGGCCACCGCCACCGACGTGTTCGGGCTGCGGGACGCGATGTTCCGCGGCGAGAAGATCAACATCACCGAGCGGCGGGCGGTCCTGCACACCGCCCTGCGCGCCCCGCGTGACGCGGTGGTCGAGGTGGACGGCGAGAACGTGGTGCCGGCCGTGCACGCGGTCCTGGACAAGATGGGCGACTTCGCCGGGCGGGTCCGCTCGGGCGAGTGGACCGGCCACACCGGCAAGCGCATCAGGAACGTCGTCAACATCGGCATCGGCGGCTCCGACCTGGGGCCTGCGATGGCCTACGAGGCCCTGCGGGCCTTCGCGGCACGGGAGTTGACGTTCCGTTTCGTGTCCAACGTGGACGGCGCCGACCTGCACGAGGCGACCCGCGACCTGGACCCGGCGGAGACGCTGTTCATCGTCGCCTCGAAGACGTTCACGACGATCGAGACGATCACCAACGCGACCTCGGCACGGAAGTGGCTGCTGGACGGCCTGGACGGCGACAGCAAGGCGGTGGCGAAGCACTTCGTCGCCCTGTCCACGAACGGCGAGAAGGTCACGGACTTCGGTATCGACCCGGACAACATGTTCGAGTTCTGGGACTGGGTCGGCGGCCGCTACTCCTACGACTCCGCCATCGGCCTGTCCCTGATGATCGCCATCGGCCCGGACCGCTTCCGCGAGATGCTCGACGGCTTCCACCTGGTCGACGAGCACTTCCGCACCGCCCCCGCCGAGGCCAACGCGCCTCTGCTGCTCGGCCTGCTGGGCATCTGGTACGGCAACTTCCACGACGCCCAGTCGCACGCGGTGCTGCCGTACTCGCACTATCTCTCCAAGTTCACCGCCTACCTGCAGCAGCTGGACATGGAGTCCAACGGCAAGTCGGTGGACCGGGAGGGCCGTCCGGTGGACTGGCAGACGGGTCCCGTGGTGTGGGGCACGCCCGGCACCAACGGGCAGCACGCCTACTACCAGTTGATCCACCAGGGTACGAAGCTGATCCCGGCGGACTTCATCGGCTTCGCCGAGCCGGTCGCCGAGCTGAGCGGTGAACTCAAGGCACAGCACGACCTGTTGATGGCGAACTTCTTCGCCCAGACCCAGGCGCTGGCCTTCGGCAAGACCGCCGAGGAGGTCCGCGCGGAGGGCGTCGCGGAGGAGCAGGTGGCGCACCGCACCTTCCAGGGCAACCACCCGACCACGACGGTCCTGGCCCGTGAGCTGACCCCGTCCGTGCTCGGCCAGCTGATCGCGCTGTACGAGCACAAGGTGTTCGTCCAGGGTGCCGTCTGGAACATCGACTCCTTCGACCAGTGGGGCGTGGAACTCGGCAAGGTCCTCGCCAAGCGCATCGAGCCCGCCCTGACCGAAGGCGCCGACGTGCCCGGCCTGGACCCGTCCACCACCGCTCTCGTCTCCACGTACCGCACGCTTAGGAAGTGAACTGACATGCAGCTCGGACTCATCGGCCTCGGCAAGATGGGCGCCAACATGCGCGAGCGGATCCGCCGCGCGGGCCACACCGTCATCGGCTACGACCGCAACCCCGACGTCTCCGACGTCAAGAGCCTTGCGGAGCTGATCGACAAGCTCGACGCCCCGCGCACGATCTGGGTGATGGTCCCGGCCGGCACCGCCACCCAGGGTGTCGTCGACGAGCTGAAGGACCTGCTCTCCGACGGCGACACGGTGGTCGACGGCGGCAACTCCCGCTGGACGGACGACGAGAAGCACGCCGCCGAACTCGGCATCAAGGGCATCGGCTTCGTCGACGCCGGTGTCTCCGGCGGTGTGTGGGGCCTGCAGAACGGCTACGCCCTGATGGTCGGCGGCGACAAGGAGCACGTCGAGCGGCTCCACCCGATCTTCGAGGCGCTCAAGCCGGAGGGCCCGTACGGTTATGTGCACGCGGGCCGGGTCGGCGCCGGGCACTTCTCCAAGATGGTCCACAACGGCATCGAGTACGCCATGATGCAGGCCTACGCCGAGGGCTGGGAGCTCCTGGAGAAGGTCAAGTCGGTGGACAACGTCCGCGAGGTCTTCCGCTCCTGGCAGGACGGCACCGTCATCCGCTCCTGGCTGCTCGACCTCGCGGTCAACGCCCTGGACGACGACGAGCACCTGGACAAGCTGAAGGGTTTCGCCCAGGACTCCGGCGAGGGCCGTTGGACCGTCGAGGCGGCCATCGACAACGCGGTGCCGCTGCCGGCGATCACCGCCTCCCTGTTCGCGAGGTTCGCGTCCCGCCAGGACGACTCCCCGCAGATGAAGATGATCGCGGCCCTGCGCAACCAGTTCGGCGGCCACGCGGTCGAGTCGGCGAAGGAGTGACCGACGGTGGGGGACCTCCTTCTGGTCCGCCACGGTGAGACGGAGTGGAGCCTGTCGGGACAGCACACCAGCTGGACCGACCTGCCCCTCACCCAGCACGGCGAGGAACAGGCCAAGTCCCTCGCCCCGCTGCTCACCGAGCGGGCCTATGCGCTGGTGCTGGCCAGCCCGCTGAACCGCGCGATACGCACGGCCGAGCTGGCCGGCCTCACCGGGGTCGTACCCGACCCCGACCTGCACGAATGGGACTACGGCGGCTACGAGGGCATCACCACGGCGGAGATCCACCGCTCCCGTCCCGACTGGTACCTGTGGACCGACGGCGTGCCTCCGGGCCCGGCGGGGCACCCCGGCGAGTCGCCCGAGGAGATCGGGGCCCGGGCCGACCGGGTCCTGGCCGAAGTGGACAAGGCCCTCGCGGGGGACGACGGCGATGTGGTGCTGGTGGCCCACGCCCACTTCCTGCGCGTGCTCACCGCCCGCCGCCTGGGGCTGCCGCCCGCCGAGGGCCGGCTGTTCCAGCTGGCGACCGGGACGGTCAGCCGGTTGTCCATGGAGCACGGGTGGCCCGTGATCGCCGAGTGGAACAAGAGGCCATAAGCGGCCTCGTGACGGCCCGTCAGTAGCAACTGACGGGCCGTTTCGACGTGTTGGACCATCCCCGGCAACACCGGCTGGCCGCGCCGACGGCCGAGCCGGAGCATCGCGAGTTTCTACGGCCCCTTTCCTAACCCCTTGTCGAAAGTCCGGCGAAGCCCATAGCCTTGCGCCGCGCCGGTGCCGTCGTACGACCGGGCCCGGTCGTGACGGGATGGGAGGGGCAGCCGCGTGAAGCGCACATCGCGTGACATCCGCACCGCGAACCGCTACGAGGTGCTGCGCCAGATCATCGCTCGGTCCCCCACCTCCCGGCAGACGCTGGCCGCCGCCACCGGACTGAGCGTCGCCACGGTCGCCACGCTCGTCGGTGAGCTGCTCGACCTGCGGATGATCACGGAGGTCGGTTTCGAGGACTCCGCGGGGGGCCGTCCCCGGGGGCTGATGGCCGTCAACACCGCGGGCGGCGCGCTGATCGGCGTCGACATGGCGGAGACATACGTCCGGGTCGAGCTCTTCGACCTGGGGCTGAACGTGCTGGCCCGCGCGGTGGAGGACATGCGTCCCGGGGAGAGCAGGCCGGAGCAGGCGATCGGCCATGTCGCCACGGCCGTCGGCTCGGTGGTCGCGCAGGCCGGGGTGGAGGGCGCGCGGGTGCTGGGCGTCGGGGTGAGCGTGCCGGGCCAGGTCGACCGGGACACCGGGATCGCCGAGTACGCGCCCAACTGGGACTGGCACGACGTGCCGTTGCTGGATCTGCTGTCCGAGCACATCGCCTACCCGCTGTACCTCGACAACCCGTTGCGGGCGAGCGCGGTGGCCGAGCTGTGGTTCGGGGCCGCGCGCGGACGCGAGGACGCCGTGGTGGTGAACCTCGGGACCGGGGTGGGCGCCGGGCTGGTCCTGGCCGGCGGACTCTACCGGGGGGTGAGCAACAGCGCCGGGGAATGGGGCCACACCACGCTCGTGCTGGACGGGCGGCTGTGCCACTGCGGCAACCACGGCTGTGTCGAGACGTACGTCGGCGCTCCCGGCATCATGCTGAACCTGCGCGAACTCAGCCCGCGCAGCGCTCTGTTGCACCCCGAGGACCAGACGGCGACCATCGACGCCCTGGCCCACGGGGCCGGCGTGGGCGATCCGGTGGCCGTCAAGGTCGTCCGCGACACCGCCCGTTACCTGGGCGCGGGCATCTCGGACCTGGTGAACCTGTTCAACCCCGAGGTGGTCGTGCTCAGCAGCTGGGTCGCCAGGAAGCTGGGCACACCGCTGCTCGACGAAGTACGCGAGGCCGTCCGCCGGCACGCGCTGCGGCGGCCCTTCGCCACCACCGAGATCGTCCTGTCCCCCGTCCCCACCGACCCGGTGTGCCTCGGCGCGGCCACGTTCGCGCTGGAGGGCGCCCTGCAGTCGGTGGGGCAGCGGCCCCCCAGACGCACGACCCCCGCGAGGAGCCGTACCGCACCACCCTCTTGACGACGGAAGGGACGCCGTTGACCCGCACGACACGTATGCAGAGACCGGTCCTCGCCGCGGCCACGGCGGCGGCGGAGTGGCGGTCCCCGCCCCGGCCCGGGCCGCCGAGGTCTGGACCAGGCGGTAGCCACAGCACACCGCGGAGACCGAGGGCCGCCGGCGCCCCCCGCCCCGACTGCTCTCAACTCGCCCTGCCTGCCGTCCTGTTCGCCATTCCGAACCGGGTGCAACGTTTCACGCAGACTTCGTCCAACCTCTTGCCGAAGTATTAGCCGAAGGTTAACGTCCCGCACCGCAGCGCAATTCCAGCCATCTGGCTTCCGGGGTTCCCCACGGACGTAGAGCCGCAGCCGCACTCGACAGACAAGGACGTCAGCATGTCGGCACTCAGCAACAACAACTGGTCCCGCCGGTCCCTCTTCCGGGCCGCGGCGGGCATGGCCGCGGCCGGCACGCTGGCCGCGTGCGGCGGCAACAACGGGCGGGGCGGGGGGTCGGGTTCGGGCACCCGGCTCACCCAGATGTTCCACGCCTACGGCGAGGCGGGGACGGAGCAGGCCATCAAGAGGTACGCCGCCGCCTACAAGGACGCCGACGTGACCACACAGTGGATCACCAGTGCCGACTACGAGAGCAAGCTGTTCGCGACCCTCCTCACCAAGAGCGCCCCCGACCTGTTCGAGTTCCACCCGCAGATCCAGATGGTCAAGAGCGGGCAGGTCGCCGACCTGAGCGATCTCATCGACCCCGTCAAGGACGACTTCAACCCGGCCGACATCAATTCGCACACGGTCGACGGGAAGATATACGGCGTCCGGATGATCGACGACCCACAGTTCTTCTTCTACCGGCCCTCGCTCTTCGAGAAGGCCGGCGTCAAGGTTCCGAAGACCCTCGACGAGCTGATCGAGGCCGCCGCCAAGCTCACCACCGGCAAGGTCAAGGGCCTGTACCTGGGCAACGACCTGCACGCGATCGTCAGCCCCCTGATCTGGTCCGCGGGCGCCGACACCCTCGACGACAAGAACCAGATCGCCTACCACACGGACGGCGTCGTCCAGGGCCTGAAGAAGATGCGCAAGCTGTTCACCAGCGGCGATCTACTCCTGGGCGCCCCGACCGACTACTGGGACCCCTCCTCGCTCAACCAGGGCCTGTGCGCCATCCAGTTCTGCGGTATGTGGGCGATGCCGCAGTTCCAGAAGGCCCTCGGCGACGACCTCGGGATCTTCCCCTTCCCGAAGACCATCGACTCCGGCAAGCAGTCCGTCTACAACGGCGGCTGGTCGATGTTCGTCAACGCCAAGGGTGACAACGTCGAGGCGGCCAAGGAGTACGTCAAGTGGCTGTGGATCGACCAGAAGAAGTACCAGGAGGACTGGGCGACCTCGTACGGCTTCCACATCCCGCCCCGCGCCTCGATCGCCGCGTCGGCCACCAAGCTCAAGTCCGGCCTGCCCGCGGAGGGCGTGAAGCTCTTCAACGAGTTCGGGCACTTCGACAACATCGGCTGGACCCAGGCGATGATCCAGGCGACGTGGGACGTCATGGCCAACTGCGTCCGCAAGGCCGGTGACCCGGAGAAGGCGCTCGACCAGTGCGACAAGACCGTCGACCGCGAGCTGAAGAAGCTCTTCGGATAGGCAGGCGGACGGACCGGACCATGTCGACGACCACCACGCGCGACCTCGCGAACCCCGCCCCGGCGAAGGCCAAGTCGGTCAAGCCGCGGCGGGGCCTGCGGGACAGCCGCACCCTCAACTTCTGGCTCTTCGTCAGCCCCTTCCTCATCGGGCTGATCGTCTTCATCTACGTGCCGATCGGCTGGAGTGTGTACCTCAGCTTCTTCGACGCACGGTTCACCGTCACGCCGGACAAGTTCATCGGCATCGACAACTACACGTACATGCTGACGGACCCCAAGTTCGTCGGTTCCCTCGGCACCTTCACCGTGTTCGCCGCGTTCATCGTGCCGATCACCTGGGCGGTGTCCCTCGGCCTCGCACTGCTGGTGAACCGGATCCGGTTCATGCGGGCGTTCTTCCGCTCGGTGTTCTTCCTGCCGACCGCGTGCAGCTATGTCGCCGCGTCCCTGATCTGGAAGATGTCCATCTTCAGCGGGGTCCGCTTCGGCCTGATGAACACCGTCATCGGCTGGTTCGGCATCGACAACATCGCCTGGCTGGCCTCCCCCAGCCCGCCCTGGTACTGGCTGGTCATCGTCACGGCCCGGCTGTGGCTGCAGTCCGGCTTCTACATGATCCTGTTCCTGGCGGCCCTGCAGAACATCCCGGGCGAGCTGTACGAGGCCGCCGCCATCGACGGCGCCAAGCCGGGCTGGCAGACCTTCCGTCACATCACCCTGCCCCAGCTACGGGCCACCTCGACCGCGGTGATCCTGCTCCTGCTCATCGCCGCCTACCAGGCCTTCGACGAGTTCTTCAACCTCCTCGACAAGACCACCTGGGGCCGGCCTCCGCTGGTCGAGCTCTACTACACCGCCCTCGGCACGGAACAGGACTACGGCGCCGGCAGCGCGGGAGCCGTCATCCTGACCGCGCTGATCATCGTCGTCACCCTGTTCCAGGGGAAGATCCTGGGCTTCGGAAGGGGGGAGGAGGCCAAGTGAGCACCACCACGCCCGACACGCACAAGGCCACGCCCGCGAAGGGCAGGCGCTCCGGCCGGCGCGGCGGTGGGGTGATGGGCAGCACCGGCCTCTACATCGCCACCGGTGTCGCCACCCTCCTCTTCCTGGTCCCGTTCTACATCCTGCTCCGCAACGCCCTCTCCACGGACCCCCAGATCACCGGGGAGCACTGGGAGTTCTTCCCCACGCACCTCCAGTGGGGCAACGTCAAGGAGCTGTTCGACGATCCGCAGGTGGACTTCGCCCGGTCGATGTGGAACTCGCTGGTCGTCGCCGTCTCCATGACCGCCGGCATCCTGCTGGTGTGCTCCCTCGCCGGCTACGCCCTGGCCCGCATCCCCTACAAGCACGCCAACAAGATCTTCTACGTCGTCCTGGGCACCCTGATGGTCCCGACCTCGGTGACCTTCGTACCCAGCTTCGTGCTGGTCTCGTCGCTCGGCTGGGTGGACACCTACCGCGGTCTGATCATCCCGGGCCTGTTCAGTGGTTTCACCTGCTTCCTGTTCCGGCAGTACTTCCTGGGGTTCCCGAAGGAGCTGGAGGAGGCGGCACGCGTGGACGGGCTCGGCTACTGGGGCGCGTACTGGCGCGTCGTCGTACCCAACTCGCTGAACTTCTTCGCGGCGATCGCCACCATCACCTTCATCAGCGCCTGGAACGCCTTCCTGTGGCCACTGGTCATCGGTCAGGACCCGGGGGCGTGGACCGTCCAGGTGGTGCTCTCGTCGTACATGACCAACCAGACGGTCGTCTTCCACACGATCTTCATGGCCACCGCCATCTCCATCCTGCCCCTGGTGTTCGTCTTCCTCTTCCTCCAGCGCTGGCTGGTGCAGGGGATCGCGCAGACCGGCATCAAGGGCTGACACGCTTCGAACGACCTGGAGACCGATGTCTTTCCGAACCTCCGCCACCGACTACGTCGAGGACGTCTCCCCGGGCTCCGGCGCCCTGCCGCCCCGCGCCCGGTACCCCCGCTCGGACGCCGGATCACTGTCGCTGAACGGCAGTTGGCGCTTCCGGCTGTCACCCACGGCCGACGCCGAGGACGACGCGTTCGCCGAGCCGGGGTACGACGCCGGCGGTTGGGCGGAGGTCTCGGTCCCGGGCCACTGGGTGCTCCAGGGCCATGGCGCACCGATCTACACGAACCACCTCTACCCGTTCCCGGTCGACCCGCCGAGGGTTCCGACCGAGAACCCCACCGGCGACCATCTCCGCGTCTTCGACCTGCCCGAGGGCTGGGACCCGACCGACGGCGGGGCGGTCCTCCGCTTCGACGGGGTCGAGTCCTGCGCCCGGGTCTGGCTGAACGGCACGGACATCGGCGAGTTCAAGGGCTCCCGGCTGCCGCACGAGTTCGCGGTCGGCCACCTGCTGAGGCCGGCCGGCAACGTACTCGCCGTGCGCGTCCACCAGTGGTCGGCCGGCTCCTATCTGGAGGACCAGGACCAGTGGTGGCTGCCCGGCATCTTCCGTGACGTGACGCTGCTGCACCGCCCGGCGGGCAGCGTCCTGGACTTCTTCGTCCACGCCTCCTACGACCACCTCACGGGCGAGGGCACCCTGCGCGTCGACTCCGATGTCGACGGGCGGGTGTCCGTGCCCGCCCTGGACATCGATGTCGCGACCGGCGAGCCGGTGACGGTCCCGGTCGAGGCGTGGACGGCGGAGACCCCGAAGCTGTACGACGGGGTGCTGGCCACCGAGGGCGAGCGGGTGCCGTTGCGGATCGGCTTCCGGACGGTGGCGCTCGCCGACGGGCTGATCAGGGTCAACGGCACGCCCGTCCTCTTCAAGGGCGTCAACCGGCACGAGTGGCACCCCGAGCGGGGCCGCGCCCTCGACCTGGAGACCATGCGCGAGGACGTGCTGCTGATGAAGCGGCACAACATCAACGCGGTCCGCACCTCCCACTACCCGCCCCACCCGGACTTCCTGGACCTGTGCGACGAGTACGGCCTGTGGGTGATCGACGAGTGCGACCTGGAGACCCACGGCTTCACCGAGCAGGCCTGGCGGGACAACCCGGTCGACGACGACCGCTGGACCCCGGCCCTGCTCGACCGGGCGGCCCGGATGGTGGAGCGCGACAAGAACCATCCGTCGGTGGTGATCTGGTCGCTCGGCAACGAGGCCGGCACCGGCCGGGGCCTGACCGCGATGGCCGAGTGGATCCACGGCCGGGACTCCTCCCGCCTGGTGCACTACGAGGGCGATGTCAACTGCCGTGACACGGACGTCTATTCACGGATGTACGCCGACCACGCCGAGGTCGAGCGGATCGGCCGGGGCCTGGACGGCGGCACCCATGGGCGCCGTCGGCTCCCCTTCATCCTCTGCGAGTACGGGCACGCGATGGGCAACGGCCCGGGCGGCCTCGCCGACTACCAGCGGATCTTCGAGTCGTACGACCGGATCCAGGGCGGCTTCATCTGGGAGTGGATCGACCACGGCATCAAGGACGACCGCTACGGCTATGCCTACGGCGGCGACTTCGGTGAGGAGCTGCACGACGGGAACTTCGTCTGCGACGGACTGGTCTTCCCCGACCGGCAGCCCTCCCCCGGTCTGGTCGAGTACAAGAAGGTGATCGAGCCGGTCCGGTTCGAGGGCGACGGCACCGCCGTCCGGGTCACCAACAAGCAGGACTTCGCCGATCTGTCCGCGCTGGCCTTCGAGTGGTCCTACCAGGTCGGCGGCGAGACCGTGGAGTCGGGCCGACTGGCCGTACCGGCCCTGGCGGCCGGTGAGTCGGCGGAGGTGAAGCTGCCGGAGCCCCCGGTCGCCACCGGCAGCGGCGAGACGCAGTGGACGGTGCGGGCGGTGCTGGCCGCCGACACCGGCTGGGGACCGCGGGGGCATGTCGTGGCCTGGGGCCAGTTCCCGGTCTCGGGGCGGCAGTCGCCCTCCTTCGCCGCCTCCGCCGGACCGGTGGTGTCCGGCGACGGGCTGATCACCCTCGGCCCGGCCGCCTTCGACGCGCGCACCGGCGCGCTGCGGAACATCGGCGCTGTGGCGGTGACCGGACCGCGGCTGGACGTATGGCGGGCAACGACCGACAACGACGACGGCGCCGCCTGGCAGAGCGACATCCGCTACGGCACGCTGTGGCGGAAGTTCGGTCTGCACCGCATGCGGCACCGCCTGGACGCGGTGGAGCCGACCGGCGGCGCGTTGACCGTGCGTACTCGGGTGGCGCCCGCCGCCTGGGAGTTCGGGCTGGTGACCGTCTACCGCTGGACCACGGACGGCAGCCGCCTCGGGCTCACCGTCTCCGTGACCCCCGACGGCGACTGGCCGGTGCCGCTGCCCCGGCTCGGTGTCCGCTTCGGCCTGGCGGCGGCCGACCACGTGCGGTGGTTCGGCGGCGGCCCCGGCGAGGCGTATCCGGACACCAAGGCGGCCTCGATGGTGGGCCGTTGGCAGTCCACGGTGGACGACATGCAGACGCCGTATCTCCGCCCGCAGGAGAACGGCGCCCGCGCGGACGTCCGTTGGGCGGAGATCGGCGGCCTGCGGATCGAGGGGGACCCGGAGTTCTGGTTCACCGCCCGACGCTGGACCACCGAACAGCTGGACGCGGCCGCTCACCGCAGCGACCTCACCCCGGTTACCGCGTCCGACAGCGGCTCCGCCGCGGGCGTGTGGGTCAACCTCGACCACGGCCAGCACGGCATCGGCTCACAGTCCTGCGGCCCGGGTGTCCTGCCGCCGTACCAACTCCACGCCGGACCGGCCGAGTTCTCCTTCGTGTTCGCGGACATCGGCTGACCCTCCGACCCGGTCACCCGCCGTGCCCAGGCCCGCAGCGGTACACCGTGTAGGCCGAGACATGGACCGGCGAACAGTGGCCGATGACCCAGCGCATCAGGGCCCGGCCCGGGGTCCTGGCGCCCCGGGCACGGTGGGTGAGGTCGGCGCGGCCCAGAAGGACGTACCGGAGCCTGCCGGTGTCGATCAGTTGATGGAAGGTCGTGGCGGCGGGGTAGGGCACCTGGGCGGTGAAGCCACCCACGGGCAGGACCGAGGCGTCGGCCATGAGGATGTACGGTGCCGCCGCCTGCCAGCGGGGTACGGCGGCCAGATAGCGGGCGCCGTCGCGGTGCGCGGTGAGGTAGGCGAGGACCCGCCGCTGGGCCGGGGTCAGGGCCGAGGTGGCGTTGTGGACGCGGACGCTCTCCGGGCCGACCCGGCCGAAGCCGCCGGGCTGGTTGTACCGCAGGGACAGCGCGGAGGCGGACCACACGGTGGGGATGAAGAGGACGGCGGTGAGGGCGACGGCCAGGCCGGTCCGGTGTCGGCGCGGTCGGTCGGCGACGAGCAGGGCCAGGGCCGGCAGGGACAGTCCCCCGGCGACGGCGACCGACCAGACGAAGAAGTGCGGGTAGGTGAGGGCGAGGGCCGCGCACCAGGCGACGTTGACGGCGAGCACCGCGCACAGCACGCCGCGCCGGCGTACCTGCGTGACACCGGCCCCGGCCAGTGCTGCCAGGGCCACCGCCACCACGCCCATGTAGTACGTGTGTCCGGTCACGCTGCCGAAGCTGAAGACCAGGAAGAAGGTCACCAGCCACACCCCCCACATCAGATACCCGGCCAGGGCGGGGTCGGTGCGCGGGACGCGGCGGCGCCACAGCGCCGACAGCCCGGCCGCCAGGCCGAGCGCCGCCAGCGGATACAGCCAGCCGGTCTGGGTGGCGATCCCGGGGCTGAACATCTTCCAGACGCTGTCGCCCATGCCCGCCGACAGCCTGCCGTGCGCCCGGTCGGCGACGATGCTGCCGGTGCCGGCCGCGTCGACGCCCAGCGAACGGAAACGGGTGAGGAAGTTGTAGCCGACGACCAGTCCGAACGGCGAGTTGTCGGTCGTACCGTCCAGGTACGGGCGGCCCGACGCCGGAGTGAGCGTGGCGACCAGCATCCAGGACAGGGACACCGCGAGCATGACCGCGCCCGACACGGCCAGGTCGCGGATCCGGCGGCGCAGGGACGTCGGCGCGGCCACCAGATAGGGCACCGCCAGCGCCGGCAGTACCGCCCAGGCCTCCAGCATCTTGCACTGGAAGGCCACCCCGACCCAGACGCCCGCCAGGACGAGGGTGCGCATCCGGGCGCGGGCGGTGGCCCGTTGGGCGGCCTCGGCGGCCAGCAGCAGCAACAACACGAACGGCGCGTCCTCGGTGACGGACCGGGCCAGGCCCACGGTCACCGGGGTGAGCGTGAGAAACGCGGCGGCCAGCAACCCGGCCGGTACACCCGCCCAACGCCGCACCACCACATGCAGCAGCACCACGGCGGCCACGCCCTCCAGGCCCTGCGGGATCACCAGGGCCCAGGGGTGGAAGCCGAAGAGCAGCGCGGACAGGGCCTGCGGCCACAGGAAGCCGGGCAGTTTGTCCAGGGCGATCGAGCCCGCCGGGTCGAAGGAGCCGTAGAAGAAGGCGCCCGGGTTGTCGGTCATGCTGCGGACCGCGCTCGCGTAGAAGGCGTGGTACGCGCTGTGCCAGATGCCCCAGAAGTAGAGGAGCGCGGCGACGGCGACGACGGCGCCGAGCAACGGGCGCTCGTAGCGCTCGGTGCGGGTCCGCGCCGGGGTCGGCGGAGGCGGCGGACCCTGGACACGGACGAACGGCGCGGTGACGGCAGGGCTCGGCATCGGAGGCGGCCTCCAGGACTCCCGGGTTCCAGGACTTCCGGTACGTCCTGGATTGCTACGGCCTCTAGGACGGGTGGAAATCGACGAAGGTCACATCCGGAACGGTGAGAACATTCCGGATCTTCGTGAGTATCCGTCGCAGCACCTGTGAGCAGCCGGAATCCAGGGCGTGTCTCACCGGCCTCTCACCGCAGGCTCACCCGGCGGCTCAGCGGGCCGGCCGGCCGGCGTGCTGGGCCGCGAGGCGCACCGGCGCGTTCGCGGCGCCGTAGCCGCGATAGCCCGGATCGCGCTCGACGAGTTCGAAGAAGACCCGTCCGACGGTCCGGGTGTACCAGTGCCGGAAGGCCCCGCCGGCGTCCCGGTCGTAGAGGATGCCGAGGGAGCGGTACGTCTCCAGCTCGCCGTCGGCGAACTCGTACCGGGCGGCCAGGTCGTCGTAGTAGTTGGCGGGGATGGGCAGCGGGTTGCCGCCGGCGGCGCGGAAGGCACGGGCCGCGGCGACCACGTCGTCGGTGGCCAGGGCGATGTGCTGGGCGTGCAGGGTGTCGTCGGCCGGGGCCGCGCCGACGCCGAGGGCGATCCGGACACTGCCGTCGGCGTTGGTGACGGCCCGGGAGCGCAGCAGGCCGTAGGGGTCGGCGACGTCGACGCTCTCCTGGGCGTGCAGGCCGAGGACGCTGCGGTGGAAGAGGGTCGCCTCGTCGTACTGGTGCCAGGGCTGGGTGAGTGCGAGGTGGTCGATGCGTGCCGGGTCGGGCTGCGGGGCGTCCGACGTGCCGACGAAGTCACCCCGCCAGTCGGGGAGTTCGGGGCCTCGGCCGGTGGCGCAGAAGAACAGTTCGGTGCCGTCGGGGGCGGCGACCGCGTCGAGCGTGGCGTCCTTGGGACCCCGGCGGCGGGGCAGTACGGGAGCGAGCAGGGCCTCGGCGCGACGGGCGGCGGCCCGGGGATCGGGTGACTCCAGACCGATCGCGGCGAGTCGGGTGCCGTCGCGGCGGGCGGCGGGGCCGGTGTTGACCAGGATCCGGGCCTCGCCCCGCTCCCACAGGTCGACCGGCTTGCTGTGGTGCCGGGCGGTCCGGGCGAAGCCGAGGGCGCCGAGCAGCGCGCAGACGGGTTCGGCGTCTGGGGTGACGAGTTCGGCGAAGGCGACTCCCGTCGGCACCACGGAGGTGGGCAACTCCCCGACACCCGTGGCCTCTTTGAGCACCAGCAGTGAACGGTGCGCGTCGACGGCGGTCGGCCCGGCCTCGGCCTGCCGGAAGACGTCGTTGAAGACTTCGAGGGAGAGCGGCCCGTCGTACCCGGTCCGCAGTACGTGCCGGACCAGCCCGGCGACGTCGAAGCCGCCCTGCCCCGGGAAGCACCGGTGGTGACGGCTCCACTGGAGCACGTCCATGGCGAGCGACGGGGCGTCGGCCAGCTGGAGGAAGAAGATCTTCTCGCCGGGGATGGCCTCGATGCCCTTGGGGTCGGAGCCGCGGGACAGGATGTGGAAGCTGTCCAGGCAGGTCCCGAGGGCGGGATGGTCAGCCGCCTCCACGATCCGCCAGGCATGGTCGTACGTACTGACGTGCCGACCCCAGGCGAGCGCCTCGTAGGCGACCCGGATGCCGGATTCCTGGGCGAGCGTTGCCAGTTGGGAGAGCTGTTCGGCCGCGAGATCGTCGTCGTCGATCCCGAGTGGGGAGACCGAGGAACAGACGAGGACGGTGTCGGCCCCCAGCTCTCCCATCAACTCGAACTTGTGCCGGGCGCGACGCAGATTGCGCGCGAACTCGTCGGCGGGGACGGCTTCGATGTCCCGCACGGGTTGGTAGAGGTCGACGGTGAGCCCGAGGTCGGCGCACCGGGCCCGTATCTCACGAGGCGACAGCGGGCCGGCCAGCAGGTCGTTCTCGAAGATCTCGACCCCGTCGAACCCGGCCCGCGAGGCGGCGGTGAGCTTCTCGGTGAGTGACCCACTGAGCGAGACGGTAGCGATGGAAGTACGCACAGCCCTGTTCCTCACGTCCACTGCGACGCGCCCCTCAGGGGCGCGGGGGGTATCGATTCGCGGCTGCCGCCGCGTGGGCGGGACCAGCCACGACGGACCCGCGCCGGTCATCCGACATTCCGCCCCACGAACCCGGTCAACTCCCCGATGTCGGCCAGCATCCGGGCGCCGTCGGCCTCCCGCCCCGTGAACAACCGAAACGCATCCGCGGCCTGGAACGCCGCCATCCCGCCCCCGTCCAGCACGGCGCACCCCAACGCCCGGGCGGCTTGCACCAGCTCCGTCTCCAACGGCCGGTACACCACCTCGGCCACCCACAACCCGGGACGCAGCGACTCCGCGGCCACCGGCAACCCCGGATGCGCGGCCATCCCCGTGGGCGTCGCATGCACCAGACCGTCCGCACCGGCCAGCAGTTCCGGCAACCGGTCCGGCGTCCCGGCCGCCGCCCGCCCCGCGCCGAAGTGCCGGTTCAGGGCGCCCGCGAGATCCGTGGCCCGGTCGGCCAACGAATCCACCACGGTCACCCGCTCCGCCCCCAACGTGAGCGTCGCGTGGGCGACGGCGGCCCCCGCACCCCCCGCGCCCAGCTGCACGACCCGCTCCAGCGAAGCGTCCCGCAGCCCCCGCGCGAAGGACGCCGCGAACCCGGTGACGTCCGTGTTGTGGCCGACCGCCCGCCCGCCGGCCTCGAAGACCACCGTGTTGACCGCGCCCAGCGCCTCGGCCTGCGGGGCGAGCGCGTCCAGGTGCTCGATGACCAGCTGCTTGCACGGATGCGTGATGTTGAGCCCGTCGAAGCCGAGGTCACGCGCGGCCCGCACCAGATCCCCCACGGCCTCGGGCGGTACGCCCAGCACGTCGATGTCGATCAGCCGGTACAGGTACCGCAGGCCCTGCCGGTGGGCCTCGCGCTCGTGCAGGGCCGGGCTGAGCGACGGTCCGATTCCGGAGCCGATCAGTCCGACGAGAAACGAGTCCTTGGCCACGGGGACCTCCTGAGCCGAGTTCTAATGTACGAACTAGTACGTTAGCTATATCAGGCGAGCCGCCCTCCGGGAAGACCCTGGCCGCCGGGCCCGGACCGCCTTCTAGAATCTCCGGCACCGGAGCCGTACTCCCGAAGGAACCCGATGACCAGCGTCGAAGAACCGGCACAGACCAACGGGCGGATCCGTGACGCCGCCCGCACCCAGGCCGAGATCCTCGACGTGGCCACGCAGGAGTTCGCCCGGGCCGGCTACGACGGTGCCCGCGTCGACGAGATCGCGGCCCGTACCCGCACCACGAAGCGGATGATCTACTACTACTTCGGCGGCAAGGAACAGCTGTTCACGGCGGTCCTGGAGCGGGCGTACGGCGTGATCCGGGAGGCCGAGCAGCAGCTGGACGTAGAGCATCTGGACCCGGTCGCGGCGATCCGCCGGCTCGCCGAGCTGACCTTCGACCACCACGAGCAGCACCCGGACTTCATCCGCCTGGTCAGCATCGAGAACATCCACGGCGCCGAGCACATCGCGGCCTCCGAGAAGCTCGGCAGGATCGGCTCACCGGCCCTGGAGGTGATCCGCCGGATCCTGGGCCAGGGCCAGGAGTCCGGCCTGTTCACGGCCGACGTCGACGCGGTCGACCTGCACGCGATGATCAGCTCGTTCTGTTTCTTCCGGGTCGCGAACCGGGCCACCTTCGGCGCTCTCTTCGGCCGCGACCTGGTGGACCCGGCGCGGCGCGCGCACTACCGGACCATGCTCGGCGACATGGTGATCGCCTACCTCACCGCGGAGCGCGCGGCGGACTGACCCCCGCGGCGGAGCGGCGGGCCGACCGCCGCGGGCGGGGAAGCCGCACGACCTCTTGACAGCGGGGAAACGCGAGCGCAACATCCCTACCCATCGCGACTAACTATCCAGTGGGTTAATTAGCACGGTCCGCTGGGTCCGCCGACCCGTCATCCCTGGGAACCGGCCCTCTCCCCCGCCGCTCTCTCCGCCTACGTCGGAGTTCTCCGAAGGAGCACCGCCGTGTCCGTCCCCGCCCCGCCCGCCGCCACCGCCGTACCACCCGGCGGCCAGCCGAAGAAGGCCGCTCTGGCCGCCTGGATCGGCAGCGCCCTGGAGTACTACGACTTCTTCGTCTACGGCAGCGCGGCCGCGCTGATCTTCCCGAAGGTCTTCTTCGACGAGTCGGACCCGGCCACCGCCACCCTGCTCTCTCTGGCCACCTTCGGTGTCGCCTACGCGGCCCGTCCGGTCGGCGCCCTGTTCCTCGGCCACTTCGGGGACCGGATCGGCCGTAAGAAGGTCATGCTCTTCACGCTGCTGCTGATGGGCCTGTCGACGTTCCTGATCGGCTGTCTGCCGACGCGCGCCGAGGTGGGCGGCCTGGCCCCGGTGCTGCTGGTGCTGTGCCGGGTGCTGCAGGGCATCTCGGCCGCCGGCGAGCAGGCCAGCGCCAGCTCCATGAGTCTGGAGCACGCGCCGCCGGACCGGCGTGGTTTCTTCACCAGTTTCACCCTGAGCGGCACCCAGGGCGGTCAGTTGATCGCCACCCTCGTCTTCATCCCGGTCTCCCAACTGCCCGAGGACCAACTGCTGTCCTGGGGCTGGCGGGTGCCGTTCTGGCTGAGCGCCGCGGTGGCGGTGGCCGGCTGGTTCATCCGCCGCACGGTCCAGGAGACGCCGGCCTTCGCGCGGCAGGCGGCGACCGACGGTGTCGTCCGGCTGCCGCTGGTGACGCTGCTGCGGCACCACTGGGCGGACGTCCTGCGGGTGATCGGAGGCGCGCTGATCGCCTCGGTCAGCACGATCTTCACGGTGTGGGCGCTGGCGTACGCGACGAGCGACCCGGTCGGGATGTCGAAGACCTCGATGCTGTGGGTGAGCGCGCTGGCGAACCTGGTGGCGCTGGGCGCGATCCCGGCATGGGCGACGCTGTCGGACCGGATCGGCCGGCGGCCGGTGTACCTGATCGGCGCGGCGGGCAGCGCGGCGGCGATGTCCGGCTACCTGTGGGCGATCTCCACCGGCTCCTACCCGCTGATCCTGGTCCTCGGTGTCGTGGCCTTCGGTGTCGTCTACAGCGCGGCGAACGGGGTCTGGCCGTCCTTCTACGGCGAGATGTTCCCGACCCGGGTACGGCTGTCCGGCATGGCGATCGGCACCCAGATCGGATTCGCGGTGGCCGGGTTCGCGGTGACCTTCGCGGCGCAGATCGCGGGTCCGGGCGGGGACGACTGGTCGGCGGTGGCGCTGTTCACGGCGGCGCTGTGCGTGCCCCCGGTCATCGCCGCCCTCTCCGCGCGCGAAACCTGCAAGCTGGCCACGGAGGACCTCGGCACACGCATCCCCCGGGAGGCGTCCCGCCCGGAGACGGTCACGGCCTGAGCCTCTTCGCGGGTGCCCCGGAGACGGTCACGGCCTGAGCCCCTTCGCGGGCGCGAGGGCAGGCGTACGTCCGCCCGGACCGGTGTCCGGGCGGACCGTGGCCGTCAGCCTTCGGCGGCCTGCCGGATCAGCGGCTCGAACTCCCGCCGCACATAGGCGTCGAACGGCTCCGACAGCGCGCCGTCGATCACCCGCCGCACCTGGTGACCTGCCGCGAACTCCTTGATCCGGGCGCGGGATTCGGGCCCCACTCCGCCACCGATGATCAGCACCTCGAACTCCCCGGTCGCCAACAGCTTCCGGGCCTCGTCGTCGGTGCTCACCCCCTCCGCGTCGAAGCCGTCCGCACGCAGTGTGGCCAGCACGGCCGTCACCCTGGCGGGCGTCCTCCCGAGTACCAGTGTCCTCATAGCCGTTCCCCTCCCGTACATCGGCGTCAGCGCACTCGACTCTAGAACCTCAACCGGACTTGAGATCAAGCGTTCCCTCTCGGAAGGGCGACGGCGATTTGGTCCCGCGCCGTTCACACCCTGGACATGAGTGATGACCTGCAGGGATGCCGTCCGGTGCGATCGTGTGAACAGGGGCCGCCGAGCATGCTCCGCAGCGCGCGCGTGTGCCTTCTCCCGGTCGGTCCGGCACCGTGTCCGACACCCTTGAGCAACGGCGGGGAACCGATGAAACCGAGCAGCACCGACCGTCCCGAACAGGTCGTCACCGAAGGCGACGCCGATACCGCGGCCGGGGTCAGGCCGCTGCTCGACACCCCGCAGACGGCCGCTGCGGGCATCGCGATGTGGATCTTCGTCGTCGGCCCGCTGATCGGCCTGGTCGTCGCGGTGCCGTTGGTGTGGGGACGGGGCCTGTCCGCGCTGGACGTCGCCATGGCCGTGGTCGCCTACCTGGTGTCCGGCTTCGGTCTCACGGTCGGCTATCACCGCCTCTTCACGCACCGCTCGTTCAAGGCAAAGCGGGGTCTGCGCATCGCCCTGGCCGTCGCGGGCTCGCTGGGGGTCGAGGGTTCGCCGGTGCAGTGGGTGGCCAACCACCGCCGCCACCACGCCTTCGCCGACCGCGAGGGCGACCCGCACTCCCCCTGGCGCTTCGGCACCGACACGCGCGCACTGCTCAAGGGGCTGCTGCACGCGCACATCGGCTGGATGCTCAAGCGGGAACTGAGCAACCGGGCCAGGTTCGCCCCCGACATCGCCGCCGATCGCGACCTGCGGCTCGTCGGCCGGCTCTTCGGGCCGCTGACCGTCGTGTCACTGCTGGCTCCCGCGCTGGTCGGCGGGCTCGTCACCGGCACCTGGACCGGGGCGCTGACCGGGTTCTTCTGGGCCGGTGTGATGCGGATGGCGCTGCTGCACCATGTCACCTGGTCGGTGAACTCGGTCTGTCACGTCGCGGGCAGGCGCCCCTTCGCCAGCCGGGACAAGGCGACCAACTTCTGGCCGCTCGCGCTGCTGTCCTTCGGCGAGAGCTGGCACAACTCGCACCACGCCGACCCCACGGGGGCGCGCCACGGTGTGCTGCCCGGCCAGATCGACCCGTCGGCCCGCCTGATCCGGATGTTCGAGAAGCTGGGCTGGGCCCACGACGTCCGCTGGCCGAGCGCGGACCGTCTCGGCGCCCGCCTGCTGCCCGAACCGGCCGCCCAGCAGGAGTCCGCGGCCTGACGCCCGGCGGCGAGGACCCCGCCCACGGCGAAACCGCCGCGGGCGGGGTCTTCGGGCATGACCTGGAGGATGCGAACGGGCAGGTGGCCCGGGCAACGCGTGACTCAGCCGGACACCAGGAGCTCCGTCCACTCCTTCGCCACCCGTTCCAGCGAGAAGCCCTCCCGTACCTGGCCGCGGGCCGTTTCGCCGGCCGACCGCCAGTCATCCTGCTCGCCCAGTCCGGCGATCGACTCGGCCATCGCCTCCGGGGTGTCGTGGATCCAGCGCCGGTCGTAGATCTCGTCCGCACCCGGCCACGGCAGCAGCGCGGGTACGGCACCGGAGGCCATGCCCTCGGCCGGGGCGAGGTGGAAGCTCTCGTCGTCGCTGGTGGAGAGCACATGGCCGACGCGGCGCAGCCAGTTCGGCACGTCCGGCCCGAACTGGTCGAAGACGACGGCCCCTTCGAGCAGCGGCGAGGTCTGCATGCGGCGCAGGATCGCCTCGTAGTGAGCGCGTTCCTCCGGCTTGTTCCAGATCCACCAGTACTCCCACGGCGGCTTGGACTTGACCGAGAGGTGCCAGCGCCGGTCGTGGGCGCGCAGTACCTCCAGGACGTCGAGGCCGAGGTCGAGGCGTTTGCGGCTGGGCGCGATGCCGATCATGCCGAGCCGGTGCCGGGCACCGGGCGCCTTGGGCCGGTCGAGCTGGTCGACGTCGACCCAGTTGCCGATCGTGGTGATCTTCGAGGCGGGCCAGCCGGTCCGCTCCCGGGTGCTGCGGGCGTAGTAGGGGCTGACGCAGACCACGCGGTCGACGGCGTCGATGTCGACCTGCTGCGGGTAGCCGGCGTCGAGCTCGAAGCGGTGCAGGCGGACGATCAGCCTGCTGCCGCGCCGCTTGTGACGGCTGTACCAGACCGCCGCCGGGCCGCACCACTCGACGACCACCACATCGGCCCAGTCGGCGAGTTCACGGCTCGCGGCCGGGTCGTGCCGGGCGAGCGCGGGCCAGGCGTCGACGCGCACGTCGAGGCCGGGCAGGGCGCGGAAGTGGTCGAGCAGCCGGGTGAGGAACTTCAGGTCGTGGCCGGCCACCCCGATCCGCAGCGGGCGCCCGCGGCCGGCGACGGCGGCGGGGGCTTTGGGGAAGGCGCCGTCGAGGTGGGCGCGCCAGCGGGCGGCCGCGGCCTCCATGGTGTACTGCCGGGCCGCGGCCGCACACCGGTCGGCCGCGAGGTGCCTGGCCTCGGTGTCGCGTACGGCGACGGTGACCGCTTCCACCGCGTCCGCGAGGGTCGCGTCGCCGGGCACGAACAGCGGGTAGTCGGTGCCGAGCAGCGCCTCGTGCGCGGGGGTGCGGTTGAGGACGACGGGCAGGCCGAGGGAGCCGAACTCCAGCACCTTGGTGGAGAGTTCGAGGCTGGCGTCGAGAGAGGAGTCGCGCCAGCCGAGGCCGAGGTCGCAGTCGGCCGCGATGCGCATGGCCTCCTCGCGGGGCACGCCGCCGTGGTGGACGACCTCGGGGGTGGTGCGCAGCGCCTCGGCCATGGCGGTGTCGAAGCCGGGATGGGCGGCATCCTTGTGGATCTTGTCGCCGACGGCGTGGAGTTCGGCCCGGATGCCGCGCTCGGCGAGCCGCGCGGGCAGCCGGGTCATGGGCAGGGTGTTCCAGCGGGGCGCGAACTTGCCGGTGTAGACGAGGCGTACGGGATCGTGCAGTCCGTCGCGCTGCGGGACCGGGAGGCCGGGTTCGGGCACCGCGGGCGGGCAGAGCACGGCCCGGCCGCAGGCCTCCGGCACCCAGGCCTCCAGGAAGCACCGCAACTCCTCGGTCTGGCACAGGAGTTGCCGGGAGGCGTTGGCGATGCGGGCGAGGTCGACGCGGTCCTGTTCGGTCATCTCGGCCGGGGACTGCGGGATGTCGGTGAGGTAGGCCCAGACGCGTCCGTGGAAGTGACCGTCGCCGACGATCTGCTTCACCAGCCGGCGGCCGCGCAGCACCAGCAGGTCGCAGGGCTCCTCCTCGTCGAGGCGAGTGAGCAACTGCGAGGCCTGGTAGGGGGACAGGGGGTGCGCGCCCTGGCCGGGGACGAGGTGTTCCTCGTACGGGCGGACCACGGTGACCCCGGGCAGTCCGGCCAGCGGGTCGGTCAGCCGGCCGGTCTCCACGGGGGCCTTGAGGACGAGCCGGGTCCGGCAGCCCGCGCGGGACAGCGCCTGTACCGTCGACTGGGCCCAGACGGCGGAACCGTCGATGAGGTTGAGGTCCACGTCGCCGTAGACGAGCGCCCTGAGGGTGCGGGTCATGACGGCTCCTTTCCACGCACGGCGAACAGGCGGTGCCCGGCCCGCGACCAGGTGTCCGGTGGGGTGCCGGTGTCAAGCAGCGACCGGCGCACGAGCAGCGGTTTCAGGGTCGGTACGAAGGCGTAGTCGTCGGCGGCGGGGGTGTGTCCCACCGCGTCGGCGCCCGAGAACTCCTGGGCGCAGAGAAGGTCGAGCAGCAGGGTGTCGGGGCGGTCCTCGGTCAGGTCCGTCCAGTCGGCGACCCAGGGTGCGGTGGGCGGTCCGGAGTGCACGGTGACGGAGGCGGCGGTGAGTTCGCCGAGGTCGAGCCCTGCCGGGTCGGCGACGACGACCTCGGTCGGCCGGTGCAGCTGGCCGAGCGTCTGGGCGACGAGCCGGGCGACGTCGGTGGCGTCCCGGGGGGCGGCCAGTACGGCGACCCGGCGCTCGGCCGTCGGGGCGGGGGCGCCGGCCAGTGCGGCGAGGCGGGCCAGCCGTACCCGCGTGCTGTCCTGCTGGAAGACGTCCCGGAGCCGGTCGCGGCCGTCGGTGACCGGGTCGAGGCGGGACAGCGCGGTCCCGGTGTCGCCGTCGAGGACGGCGTCCCAGGGCAGTTGGGACAGGCCCGGTGCCAAGGACGCGGGGCCGTCCCGCCACAGCACCGCCGCCCGGCCCAGTCCCCGCGCCTGGCTGATCAGTTCGGCGAGGCGGCGGTCCAGGTCGGGGGCGTGTCCGGTGCCGGTGAGCGTCCAGGGGCCGGCCTCGGCGGTGCAGGCGCCGAGCTGGACGAGGAAGACGTCCGGGTCGGTGCGCTCGACCAGCAGCCGGCCGTCGTGCGGCAGCACCCGGCTGACGACGGCGTCGGCCGCGAAGTCGGCGGCGGTACGGTCGGTCAGCACGCCGGTGATCACCAGCCGGTCGCGGGGTGCCACGGACAGCGCGCGGTGGGAGAGGTAGAAGCGGTCGTCGGCGGCTGCCTCCGGTGCCGGGGCGGCGCTCGCGGCCCGCGTGGGCCGCCCCTTGACCTTCCGCTGCCGCCACAGCCCGTACAGCTCTCCGGGCAGCCTGGCCGCGCCCCGCTTGGGTGAACGGGCCGCCGACACCAGTGCCTTGCCGACCCGCAGTGAGGTGGAGCCCTCCAGCATGGCCACGCGGGCCTCCAGCACGCCGGTCCGCTCCCGGGCCCCGCGCAGGGCGGAGGTGAGCTGGTCCTTGTCCCGCAGGGCGGCTGCCAGCCGTTCGGCCAGGCCGTCCTCGCGGCCGTTCTCCAGGGCGCGGGCGGTCTCCTCGGCCGCCCGCTCCAGGTCGATCAGGCGGGCCCGCTGGGAGCGGGAGACGAAGTCGGCGAGCACGTACTCGTCGGCGATCCGGAGGGCCGTGGCGAACCCGTCGGCCGGCAGCGGATGGCCGAACCAGTCGTGCGGCGGCAGGATTTCCTCGGTACAGGCGAAGACCGCGCCGGCGTGCAGATGCGTGTAGCCGAGCGCGGCGGCGTGCAGCACCTGGCAGCGGTGGGCCACCAGGGCGTCGAGGAGGCGGTGGTAGGGCAGGTCGGTGCCGGGGTGGCCGAAGACGATCAGGCCGCGGCCGCCGGGCCGCATCCGTTCCAGTGCGGCGAGACAGTCCGCCTCGTCGCCGTGCAGGGCGGCGTCGGGGCCGTAGCAGAGGAGCATCAACTCGCCCTCGCCGACCGGCTGTTCGTGCCGGGTCGAGTCGACGCCCGGCGGCAGGTGCAGATAGGGGTCGAGACGCAGGCCGCCGCTCGTCGCGTCCACGACCGAGGTCACGTCGTCCAGGTGCGGGTGGAGCAGATCGGTCAGGCGCATCAGCGGGTCCTTGTGAAGACATGGAAGCCGACCCGGTTCTCGCGGAAGCCGTAGGGCCGGAAGAGGGAGTGGCTCAGGCCCAGGGGCTCGAGTTCCTTGCGGTAGGCGGCGATCGGCCGGTGCACGATGTAGTCGCCGCGCGGCACGGGCTCGTCGATGTGCTCGTCGGTGACGATCAGCCGGCCGGTGATCCGGACCAGCGAGGCGAGGTTGCGCAGGCCGGCCGCCCACTCCGCGTCGTCCAGGACGTGGAAGAGGACGTCCACGCACATCACCACGTCGTAGAGCCAGGGGCTGCGCCACTCGTCGAGGGCGGCCAGGGCGTAGCGGGGTCCGCCGCCCTCGGCCCGGGCCTGGGTGACGGCCTCCTCGCTGGCGTCGAAGGCGTCCACGTGGTGGCCGCAGCGGGCCAGGGCGCGGGCGAAGTGCCCCTTGCCGCAGCCGGCGTCGAGCACGAACAGCGGGGCCGCCGGGCTCGACAGGTCGCCGATCAGGGTGAGGAGCTGGCCGAGCCGTACCGCGTAGAAGATCTCGTTGCCGGGCCGGTCCAGGCCGATGTGGCCGCCGGAGGCGAGGTCGTCGCGTTCGCGGTGCCGGGTGTCCCAGTAGGTGCGGACGGTGTGCCCGAGGGGGCGGGGACCGTCGGGGCGGGTGCGGGTGGCGTCAGTCATGGCGCTCCAGCCACTCGGTGAGGACGCGGGCGATGCGGGGGCCGGCCTTGCCGTCCCACAGCGGCGGGCCTTCGGGGTCGGCCGCCGGCGGTCCGTCCAGGACCTTGCGCAGGGCGGGCACCAGTTCGCCGTGGCTCACCAGCCGGTTGGTGCCGTGGGTGACGGTGACCGGGCGTTCGGTCGTGGTGCGCAGCGTCAGGCAGGGGACGCCCAGCACGGTGGTCTCCTCCTGGACCCCGCCGGAGTCGGTGATCACGGCGGCGGCGCCCCGGACCAGGCCCATGAACTCGACGTAGCCGAGCGGTTCGAGCAGATGGATACCGGGCGCGTCGGCGAGGCCCGCCTTGCGCAGCGCCTCCCGGCCGCGCGGGTGCAGGGGTACGGCGAGGTCGAGGTGGCCGGCCGCCTCGGTCAGGGCGCGGGCGGCGGCCGCGGCGGCCTCGGGGTCGTCGACGTTGGCCGGCCGGTGCAGGGTGACCACGCCGTACCGCTCGGGCAGCGCGTGGGCGGCGCGGGCGGCGGCCGGGTCGAAATGGTCCAGATGGGTGAGCAGGGTGTCGATCATCGGGTTTCCGACGAGGTGCGTCCGGCCCGGGTCGACGCCCTCGCGGGCCAGGTGTCCGACGGCTTCCGGGCTGGTCGCGAAGAGCAGCTCGGCCAGCTGGTCGACCAGGCGCCGGTTGACCTCCTCCGGCATCGCCATGTCGAAGCTGCGCAGGCCCGCCTCGACATGGGCCACCGGGATGCCCAGCTTGGCGGCGGCCAGGGCCGCCGCCAGGGTGGAGTTCACGTCGCCGTACACGACGACCAGGGCCGGGGCGCGGGCCAGCAGCTCGCCCTCCAGCGCCACCAGCAGGTCGGCGGTCTGCCGGGCCTGGCTGCCCGAGCCGACGCCCAGATCGGTGTCCGGGGCGGGCAGGCCCAGCTCCCGGAAGAAGATGTGCGACATCCGTTCGTCGTAGTGCTGACCCGTGTGCACCAGGACCTGGTCGTGCCCGGTCGCACGCAGGGCGGCGACGACGGGCGCGGCCTTCACGAAGTTCGGCCTGGTCCCTACGACATGGAGTACGCGGCCGTTCATGTCGTACGTTCTCCGCTCTGTCGGCCTACCTTGACGACATGGCCCGACTTCTGTTCCGTCCCATGCCGCGCCGTGTTTTCTGGATCCCCCGTGCACTCAGCTTGGCCGCATCCGTCGCATGGGGCGAGTTGCGCAACGATCCCGCGCGGGCCGCACTGCTCGGCCTCCGGCTGCTGCCGGCGCGGGTGCGGCGCGGGCTGCGGCCGGTCGAGCGGCGGCTCGCCGCCCGGGCCCGTTCGGCCGGGCCGACCGCCGCGCCGTCCGCGGCCCGGATCCCGGCGTCCGCCGGGCGGCCGGTGCGGCCCGAACCGGGCCGGGTGCTCCATCTGGTCACCAACGGGCTGCCGTTCAAGCACGCCGGTTACACCGTGCGCACCCAGGCCCTCGCCGAGGCCCAGCGGGCCGCCGGCCTCGATCCGCACGTGGTGACCCGGATCGGGTTCCCGGTGGCGCAGGGCGTCCTGGACGCCCGCCCGCTGCAGATCGTGAACGGGGTGCCGCAGCACCGGCTGCTGCCGCTGAACCTGCCCTACGGGCAGGGCCCGGTGCTGGCCCGCAACGCCGAGCTGGCCGGGCGCCTGGTGGAGCGGCTGCGGCCCGCCGTGCTGCACGCGGCCACCGACCACGGCAACGGACGGGTGGCGCTGGCCCTGCGGGAGACCTACGGGCTGCCGGTGGTCTACGAGGTGCGCGGGTTCCTGGAGGAGACCTGGCTGACCCAGACGGCGGGCCGCACTCCGGACGACCCGACCTACCGTGCCCGGCGCGCCCTGGAGACGTACTGCATGCGCCAGGCCGACCGGGTGCTGACCCTGGGCGCGGCGATGAAGGCCGAGATCGTGTCCCGCGGGGTGCCCGAGGAACGGGTCCTGATCGTGCCCAACGCGGTGGACGACGCCTTCCTCGCCCCGCCGCCGGACGGGGCGGAACTGCGGGCCCGGCTCGGCATCGCGGCGGACGACTATGTGGTCGGCACCGTCAGCACCCTTACTCCACACGAGGGAATCGGCACCTTGCTCCATGCGGGTGCCGAGCTGCGCCGCCGGGGGGTTCCGCTGCGGCTGCTGATCGTCGGTGACGGACCCGAGCGCGGGGCGCTGGAGGCGCTGGCCGACCGGCTGGGGCTCGGCGCCGGCGTCGCGCTGTTCACCGGTCGCGTCCCGCACCACCAAGTGCGCTCCTACCACGCGGTTCTGGACGTTTTCGCGGTGCCGCGCACCGATGAACGGGTCTGCCGACTGGTCACCCCGCTCAAGCCGGTCGAAGCGATGGCGAGCGGTCTTCCCGTGGCGGCCAGTGATCTCACAGCCCTACGCGAACTGGTCGAACCGGACGTCAACGGACAGCTGATCGCTGCTGAATCACCACATGCTTGGGCAGAAGCTCTCGAAGTATTGCTCTACAGTCGAAAACGGCGGCATGAATGGGGAGCATCCGCCCGCGCTCTGGTAGCGCGTGATCGCACCTGGAAGAGGGTCGCTGCCACGACCCGAGACGCGTATCGCGCTCTTGGATGTGTCTGAGGCCCCCGTCGCCCGGAATCGCACCGTCCGGGCCCTTCGGATCCATACGGCGTCTGCCGTTGAGGGCGGAGAATCCCTATGCAGGTCGAAAAGGCCGTACCGCTCGGGGAATTGAGCGAATCGCTCGGGGACGCAGAACGGACCGACGGCTTCGAACTGGCCGTCATCGGGCTCGGCTACGTCGGACTTCCGCTCGCGCGGGAGGCGTCGCTGGTCGGGCTGAGAGTAGCGGGGCTCGACCTCGACCCACGGGTCGTGGAGGGCCTCAACGCCGGACACTCCCATGTCGACGACGTCTCCGACGACGACGTCGCCCGCATGCGGCAGGCCGGCTTCACCGCGTACACGGACGACGCCTGTCTGGCCCGTGCGCAGACGATCGTGATCTGTGTGCCGACCCCGCTCAGCGAGGACGGCGGTCCCGATCTGGGCGCGGTGACCTCCGCGGCGCGGGCGGTGGCGCGCAGGCTGGGCCGCGGGCGGCTCGTCGTCCTCGAATCCACGACCTATCCGGGCACCACCGAAGAGGTGGTGAAGCCGATCCTGGAGGAGTCCGGGCTACGGGTCGGCGACGACTTCTCGCTGGCGTTCTCACCGGAGCGCATCGACCCCGGCAACACCACCCACGGGCTGCGCGAGACCCCGAAGGTGGTGGGCGGCTGCACCCCGGCGTGCGCGGCCCGGGCGGCCGCCTTCTACGGCAAGCTCGTCGACACCGTCGTACAGGCCAAGGGCACCCGGGAAGCCGAGATGGCCAAGCTCCTGGAGAACACCTACCGGCACGTCAACATCGCCCTGGTCAACGAACTGGCCATCCTGTGCCAGGAGTTGCGCGTCGACGTATGGGACGCGATCCGCTGCGCCGGTACCAAGCCGTTCGGCTTCCAGGCCTTCCGGCCGAGCGCCGGGGTGGGCGGCCACTGCATCCCGATCGACCCCAACTACCTGTCCTACAAGGTGCGTTCGATCGGCTATGAGTTCCGGTTCGTGGAACTCGCCCGGGAGATCAACGCGCACATGCCGGAGTACGTCGTCCGGCGCGCACAGGATCTGCTCAACCACGAGGGCCGCGCCCTGCACGGCTCCCGGGTGCTGCTGCTCGGCGTCACCTACAAGCCGGACGTCGCCGACCGGCGCGAGGCACCGGCGGTGCCGGTGGCCCGGCTGCTGCGGGCCCGGGAGGCCGAGATCGCCTTCCACGACCCGTTCGTGCCCGCCTGGTTCGTGGACGGGGAGGCCGTTCCGCGCGTCACCGACGTCATGGCCGCCGTGCGCTCGCACGACCTGACGATCCTGCTCCAGGACCACTCCGCCTACGACCTGCCGGCCATCGGCGACGAGGCCCGGCTGCTCTTCGACACCCGCGGGCGGATCTTCCGGCCCGGCGTCGAGGTGCTGTAGGCGACCTCGGCGGCAACTCCCTTCCGCCGCCCGGAGTCCGAGGGCTCCGGGCGGCGGGGTTGAAAGGCGCTCAGATGCGGATACTCGTCGTCACCGTCGTCCACCACCCGGAGGACGCGCGCATACTGCACCGGCAGATCACCGCGCTCCGGGACCGCGGCCACCATGTCGTGTACGCGGCGCCGTTCTCGGCCCGTGAGGTGCGCCCCCGCGCCGACCTCGAAGGCATCGACCTGCCCCGGGCGGCGGGCCGCAGCCGCCGGGCGGCGGTGGGCGCGGCCCGCGCCCTGCTCGCCGACCGCGGCCACGAGGCGGACGTGATCCTCCTCCACGACCCGGAACTGCTCCTGGCCCTGCCCGGCACCCTGCGCCGCTGGCGGCGGTCCGGGGCGGCGCCGGTGGTCGTCTGGGACGTCCACGAGGACACCGCCGCCGCGCTCACCATGAAACGCTGGATACCCCGGCCCTTGCGGCCTCCGCTGCGGCTCGCCGTGCGGGCGGCCGAGCGGCTGGCGGAACGCCATCTGCGGCTGCTGCTCGCCGAGGACGCCTACCAGGAGCGGTTCCGCCGCGCCCACCCGGTGGTGCCCAACTTCACGACGGCACCGGTGCAGGCGCCCGAACCGCCGGGCAGCGAACGGGTCGTCTACGTCGGTCACCTGTCCCGGGCGCGCGGCGCGCTGGACCTGATCGAGACCGCCCGGCACCTGGGGCCCGGCCTGCGCGTCGAGGTGGCCGGCGCGGCCGACCCGGACGTCCGGGAGGCGCTGGCGGCCGCCGACCGGGACGGCGTGCTGCGCTGGCACGGCTTCCTGCCCAACGACCGCGCCCTCGCACTGCTCACGGGCGCCCTGGCCGGCCTCTCCCTCCTGCACGACCAGCCCAACTACCGTCATTCACGGCCCACCAAGGTCGTCGAGTACATGGCCCACGGCGTCCCCGTAGTCACCACGCCGACCCCGCTGGCGGCCGACATGGTCGAGCGGCACGGCTGCGGCCTGGTCGTCCCGTACGAGGATCCGCGCGCGGCGGCGGAGGCGATACGGCTGCTGAGCACCGACCCGATACTGCGTCACACCGCGGCCCAGCGCGGCCGCGAGGCGGCCGTGACGCACTTCAACTGGCCCGACAAGGCGGCCGAGTTCACGAACACGCTGGAGAGCTGGGTGCGGGAGGAGACCGGCGCCGGGCGCACGGGTGACGAGGCCGGTACGAGGCGACCTCGTCTCCGCCCAACCGAAAACCCGTCACCCGGTCCCAGGCCGCGTCCTGGACGGGTCGGCTGAACTCGTCATCCATCGCGGCGAGTTCGGTGGTGGCTGCATCGAGGTCGGCGAGGCGGCGCCGGACGGTACGGGCGGCAGGCACTCCCGGCTACGCGTTGGACCAGCCCCGCTCACAGAGCACGAGCCGGTATCCGTCCGGGTCCTCGACGGTGACGCCCCACCGGTTCCAGTACGGGTTCGGTGACGGCACCCGCTGGCCGCCGTGCTCCTCCAGCCGGGCGACCAGGTCGTCCGGCACCGGGCCGTCGACGTAGACCACCAGCAGGTCCTCCTCGGTGGGCCGCGGTTCGACCGGCCGGGCCGGTTCATGGACCAGTTCCAGATGCCAGCCGGCGTCCGGCCAGCCCAGCATCAGCAGGTCGTGCTCGCCGGGTTCCGGTCCGCCCTCGGCCCGCCACACCACACCCAGGCCCAGCCCGCGCACCCAGAAGCGCTCGGCCGCGGCGAGATCCCGGGAGGGCCGGGCTACGCGGATGTGACTGCGGCCGTTGACGGGCATGGTGACCTCTTCCTGAGCTGCCGTTCCCTGCTCAGCAGCCTAGGCATCCGCCCCCGTGTGCGGCCATCGGCCGATCGACCTCGATCACAGGTCCTAGGCCCGGCCCCGGGATCCGCTCAGGCGCGCGGAATGCCGTACGCCCGCTCCACGCGCAGCCGCAGCACCACCCGGCGGTCGCGGACCATCGCGGCACGGTAGTCGTCCCAGTCGGGGTGCTCACCGCGGATGTCGCGGTAGAGGCGGACGAGTTCCTCGACGGTCCCGTCGTACGGGTCCTCGGCGACCGGCGAGAGCTCGGCGGTGCCCTCGGCGACCGTGTACGCCCAGCGGTCGGGGCTGGTGACGTGGTACGAGGCACGCGGGTCACGGCGCAGGTTGCGGGTCTTGGCGCGGTCGTCCGTGATCGAGACCCGGACGGTCCGCTCGTCCGGGTAGTACGCGTGATTGACATTGGACAGCTGGGGACGGCCGTCGCTCCTGAGGGTGACCAGCACCCCGTCGTGGCCTTCGGCGAGCAGCTTCAGAAGAGCGTCCTGGGTCATGTCAGGGGAAACTTCGCCGGACCCGCACCGCATTCCCGCCGACCGGTTCGGCGGGGAGACCGCCCGCCGGGCCGGGTGTACCCGGAGTGCACACGGGAAGACGGGGGCATGTACACGGGGGTGCCCTGCCGGGGCCCGGGGCCGCGAAACCGCTGCTCGTACTGGCGTTCCCGGCCGCGCCCGGCGTGGCGGCCGCCTGCCCCTTACCCGACGCCCCTTCTATAGCGTCCGTCACACCACACGCGGATGAGCGGGTCGGTTCACCGCTTCCTGCGCAACGATGAGGTCCGAGGTCGGACCGCAACGCGGGACGACACGACCGGAGGAGAGCGATGGCACAGCTGCGACAGGAAGTCGACCCCAGTGAGGTCGGGCTGGACGTGAAGGCGTTGGACCGCCTCGACCAGCACTTCGCCCACTACGTCGACGAAGGGCGCCTGCCCGGCTACCTGGTGTCCGTGGCGCGCGGCGGCCGGATCGCCCACCTCACCACGCAGGGCCACCGTGACCGCGCGGCCGGACTGCCGGTCGAGCCGGACACCATCTGGCGGGTGTACTCGATGACCAAGCCGGTCACCGCGGTGGCGATACTGCTGCTGGTGGAGGACGGCCTGCTCTCCCTGGACGACCCGGTCGGCCGCCTGCTGCCGGAGTTCGCCGATCCCCGGGTGTACGTGAGCGGTTCGGGCGCGGACATGGTGACCCGGCCGGCCGACGGGCCGATCCTGATCCGGCACCTGCTCACCCACACCGCCGGACTGACCTTCGCGTTCTACCACTCGCACCCGGTGGACGCCCGCTACCGCGAGGCCGGCCTGGAGTTCTCGGTGCCGGCGGGCGCGGACCTCGCCGAGACGATGGAGGTGTACGCGCGGATGCCCCTCCAGTTCGAGCCGGGCACCCAGTGGAACTACTCCGTCGGCTTCAACGTGCTCAGCCGCGTCATCGAGGTGGTCTCCGGGCAGCGGCTCGACGAGTTCTTCGCGGACCGGATCTTCCGCCCGCTCGGCATGCCGGACGCGGGCCTGCACATCGTGCCCGAACAGGCCGACCGGCTCTCGGAGTTGTACGGCGAGACGGAGGACGGCGGCCTCGCGGCGATCCCCGGGCTGCCGTTGCGCGGCCGCCCCCGCCTCCTGTCCGGCAGCGGCGGCCTCGCGGCGACGGCGTACGACTACCACCGTTTCACGGAGATGCTGCGGCGGGGCGGCGAACTGGACGGCGTCCGGCTGCTCTCCCCCGCCTCGGTAGCCCTGCTGTCCAGCAACAACCTGCCCGGCGGCACCGATCTGCGCGCCTTCGGCGCCCCTCCCCACCAGGAGCCCGGCAACGACGGCCTCGGCTTCGGCCTGGGCGTCTCGGTGGTGATCGACCCCGACCGCACCCTCTCGCCGAGCAGCCCCGGCACCTACGGCTGGACCGGAGCGGCCACCACCGCCTTCTGGGTCGACCCGACACACGACCTCACCGTGCAGTTCCACACGCAGGTGCGCCCCAAGACCCTGAAGATCCTCCCGGAGCTGCGCCGGCTGGTCCACGAGACGATCCAGGACTAGGACGGTCCAGGACCAGGACGGACCAGGACCATCCCGGACCCGGACAGTCCGGGACCAAGGGGCGTCCCGTCAGACCAGGTTGGTCTCCGGCCGGGACGCGTCGGCCGCGAACCGGTCGGCACCGAGCGGGCCGACGTCCAGGAAGGGGGCGCGGCCCAGGTAGAGGTCGCGGATCACCTCGCCGACGGCCGGGCCCTGCAGGAAGCCGTGGCCGGAGAACCCGGTGGCGTACAGGAACCGGGAGACCGAAGTCGCCTCGCCGATCAGCGCGTTGTGGTCCGGGGTGTTCTCGTACAGGCCGGCCCAGCCGCCGGTGCGGCGCAGGTCGAGCAGGGCGGGCGCGCGCCGTTCCATCGCCGCGCACAGGCGCGGGATCCAGCGGTCGTGCGGGTCGGCGGCGAAGCCCGGCTGCTCGTCCGGGTCGGACATGCCGAGCAGCAGTCCGGGGCCCTCGGCGTGAAAGTACAGGCTGGTGGCGAAGTCGATGGTCATGGGGAGCGTCGGCGGCAGTCCCGGGACCGGTTCGGTGACCGCGATCTGGCGGCGCAGCGGCTGTACCGGCAGGTCGACGCCGACCATCGCGGCGACCGCCCTCGACCAGGCGCCGGCCGCGCAGACCACCGTCTCGGTGGCGATCCGGCCGAGGGTGGTGTGCACGGCGGTGAGCTGGGCGCCGTCCCGTTCGATGCCGGTGACCTCGGTGTGGCGCAGTACGCGGGCGCCGTGGGCGCGGGCGGCGGCCGCGTAGCCGTGCACGACGGACTCGGGGGTGCAGTGTCCGTCGTCCGGGGAGTACGCGGCGGCCAGCAGTCCGTCGGTGGCGATCAGCGGGGAGAGCCGGGCCGCCTCTTTCGGGGTGAGCATCCGGCTGGGCACACCGAGGTGGTTCTGGAGCCGGACGCCGGCCTCGAAGGAGGCGACCTCCTCGGGGGTGGACAGGAGGAAGAGGTAGCCGACGCGGCGCAGCCCGATGTCGTACCCGATCTCCTGCCCGAAGCGGGCGAAGGCCTCCAAGCTGCGCGCGCCCAGCTGGATGTTGAGCTCGTCGGAGAACTGGGCGCGCACCCCGCCGGCGGCCTTCGAGGTGGATCCGGCGGCGAGTTCGTCCCGTTCGACGAGGACTACATCACGGACACCCGCGCTCGCCAGGTGGTAGGCGATGCTGGTGCCCATCACCCCGCCGCCGATGATCACGACCTGGGCCCGAAGATTCACGCGTGCGCCTCCTGTCGGTCTCCCCTGTTCCTTCCCCAGGAGGGCACCCGGTACCTCAGGACCAGTGCGCCACCGCGTCCAGGTGGGGCAGCACGTGGTCGAGGCGCTCGCGCTTGGTCCGCAGGTAGGTGATGTTGTTCTCGCACGGCTCGATCAGCAGCGGGACCGTCTCGGCGACCTCGATGCCGTGGCGGACCAGGGACTCGCGTTTGCGCGGGTTGTTGGACATCAGGCGTACCGAACCCACCCCGAGGTCGCGCAGGATGCCGGCGGCGACGCCGTAGTCGCGGGCGTCGACGGGCAGACCGAGCGCGAGGTTGGCCTCGACCGTGTCCAGGCCCTCCGCCTGGAGCGCCATCGCGCGCAGCTTGCCGAGCAGTCCGATGCCGCGGCCCTCGTGCCCCCGCAAGTAGACGACGATGCCGCTGCCTTCGGCGACGACCGCGCGCAGGGCGGCGGCCAGCTGGTCGCCGCACTCGCAGTGCTGGGAGCCGAACGCGTCACCGGTGAGGCACTCCGAGTGCAGCCGGGTCAGTACCCGGTCGCTGTCGATGTCCCCGTAGACCAGGGCCACTTGCTCGTCACCGCGGTCGTGGTCCAGGTAGCCGATCGCCTGGAATTTACCGTAGACGGTGGGCAGCGGTGCATTGACGACGCGTTCCACGCCCGAACGCCGTGGGGACTTCTTGCCGAGTACGCCGATGTTCTCTGTCATGATCTGATTCCTAAGAGGAGACGAAAGGCCGTGAAAAAGATGAATGGTTCGGGCGCGCGTACGGCGGCATACGGCTTGTTGCCGACGGACACCACGGAAGAGGTACGGACCAGGGGGGCGGGCGTTTCAACTCAGGTCGCCGTCCTTCCCGTGGGGAGCTTCGAACAGCACGGTCCCTTCCTTCCGCTGGCGACGGACACGCTCGTCGCCTGTGCCGTCGCCCGGGAGATCGCCGACGCGTTCCCGGTGCACCTCCTTCCGCCGGTGACGGTCTCCTGCTCGCACGAGCACGCGGCCTGGCCGGGGACCGTCAGCATCTCCTCGGTGACCCTGCACGCAGTGGTCCGGGACATCGCGGAATCGTTGCACCGCTCGGGCGTCGGGGCACTGGTCGTGGTCAACGGCCACGGCGGCAACTACGTGCTGGGCAACGTCGTCCAGGAGGCGTCCGCGCGGGGCGAGCGGATGGCCCTGTACCCGGCCGCGGAGGACTGGGAGACAGCGCTTTCGCGGGCCGGGGTGGAGACCTCGGCGCTCACCGACATGCACGCGGGAGAAATCGAGACCTCGATTCTGCTGCACGCTCATCCCGAATTGGTCCGCCCTGGTCACGAGTCCGCCGATTTCACCGCTGACGACCGCCGCCATCTCCTCACCCTGGGAATGTCCGCTTATACCGAATCCGGCGTCATCGGCCGTCCCTCCCTGGGGTCGGCGGAAAAGGGGAAGGAACTCCTGGCGAGCCTCACCGATTCCTTCGGCGCGGTTTTCGAACTGCTCACCTCGGGGCGGGAGTAGCGCATCCCCGCGTACCAGCGGACGACCAGGACCACCAGCCCCGGCAGGGCCGCCACGAAGCTGAGGACGCCGTAGACGACGGCGGTGGCGAGCCCGCTGTCCGCGCCCAGGCCTGCCGCGGCGAACGCCCAGGCGGTGACGCCCTCCCGGGGGCCCCAGCCGCCGACGTTCAGCGGCAGGCCCATGGCGACCAGGGCGAGCACCGCGATCGGCGTCAGCGCGGCCACGGAGGCGGCGGAACCGGCGACCCGCGCGGCCACCACGAACATCCCGACGTGCCCGGCGAGGATGACCGCCGAGGACAGTGCGACGCCCGGCCCGTTCCGCCGTGACAGCAGCGCCCGGCGGGCCTCGGCGAGCGTCGCGCGCAGGGCGCCGCCACGCTTGCCCGGGCCCCTGTTCATGCGGACCGCGACCACGACCGCGCAGGCCCCCACCAGGCCGGCCGCCACCAACGGGGCGAAACTGCGCGCCTGGTCGCGGACCGGCGAGGGCAGGATCAGCAGCGCGCCCGCGCCGAACGCCGTCAACGCGATCTGCCCCGCGGCCCGTTCCAGCACGACCGCGCGGACCCCGCGCCCGATGTCGCCCTCGCTCTGCCCGTGCCTGACCGCCCGGTGCACATCACCGAGCACCCCGCCGGGCAGGGCCGCGTTGAGGAACAGCGCGCGGTAGTAGTCGCCGACGGCGGGCCCCAGCGGCAGCCGCAGGCCGAGGCTGCGGGCCACCAACTGCCAGCGCCAGGCGCTCAGTACGGTCGTGACCGCCCCGATCACCAGGCCGGCGACCAGCGTCGGGGTGTCGATGCGGCGCAGTCCGTCGACGAAGACGCCGGTGCCGAGCCGCCACAGCAGCACGGCGATGATGGCGACTCCGGCGACGGTGCCCAGGTGGGCGCGGACGGCACGGAAGGTCAGACGCCGGGGCGCGGTCACCGGGACGACGGGGGCGGTCTCGCGGACCAGGGTGGGGGTGGTCATGAGGTGCCTCCGGTCGGCCGGGCGAGCGCCAGCAGGTCGCTGTGGTGCAGGACCACCCGCAGTTCACCGGCGGCGCAGGCGGCGAGCCGCTCGGCCAGGTAGGCCTCGGCGCGCTCGGCCAGTTCGGGACGCTCCTCGACGGCCGCGCCGACCCAGCCGCGCAGCCACTGCTCGGTGAGCGCCTTCTCGTCGGGGCCGAGCCGCCAGGGGCTGGGGTTCACCTTCACGGTGGCGCCGCGGTCGGCGAAGGCCTCGCAGGCGGCGGTGACGGCGTCCGGGCCGAGCATCCCGCCGCGCCGCTGGTGGGCGTTGAAGGCCTCCGTCAGCTCCGCGTCCAGCGGGTGGGGGGTGTCGAACTCGACCCGTCCGGCGACCGAGAGGGTGAGCAGGGCGGGGCAGCCGGCCCCGGCGCAGGCCTCGGCGAGGGTGTCGACCTCCTCCCGGGTGAGCACGTCAAGGAGTGCGGAGGCGGTCACCAGCGAGGCGCCTATCAGCGCGTCGGGGGTGAGCCGGGCGACGTCACCCCGGCGGGTCTCCACCGTGACCCGGCTGCCGTCGGCGGCCACCCGGGGCGAGGCGACGGCGGCGAAGTGCAGGAGGTAGGGGTCGCGGTCGTGCAGGATCCAGTGCTGGGGGCCGTCCAGGCGGGGCGCCAGCCAGCGGCCCATGGAACCGGTGCCGCAGCCCAGGTCGTGCACGACCAGACCGCCCGCCTTGCCGGGCAGGTTGGCCAGCCGGATCCGCAGCGGGTCCAGCAGATCGTGTGACCGGGCGGCCGCGTCCGCGCTCTCCCGCAGCTCCAGCCACTCGGGCGCGTACCGCGGCGACTCCTCGGGCTCGCTCTCGCGCAGGCGTACGGTGGCCCGCTCGCCCAGGCGTACGACAGGTCCGGCCCCGGCTATGACCTCGGACCGCCCGGGCTCCCCGGAGGCTGCGGCATCCATGTGCTCTCGTCCCACCCCTGCATCGGTAACATCCCTGGGCCCGGGCTGCGCGGGGATCGCGCCGACCGGCGTAGTGGCCGTCGTCTCGCGGGTCATGCCGCCCTCCGGGGTTCGTCGGGGAGTCTCAGCAGGACTCCGGCCAGGCTGCGGGCGGTGGTCGCCCAGCCGTCGAGCGCCGCCCGCCGGCCGCGCGCGGCGGCCTTCAGACGACGGCGTACGTCCGCCTCGCCGAACCAGCCACGCAGTTCGGCGGCGAGCGCGGCGGGGTCCTCCGGCGGTACGAGGATGCCGGGTACCCCGCCGTCAGGAGCCCTGCCGACCGCCTCCGGCAACCCGCCGACGTCGGTGGCGAGCACCGGGATGCCCCGGGCGAGGGCCTCGGTGACGGCCATGCCGTAGGTCTCGGCGTACGAGGTGAGGACCATCAGGTCGGCGGCGGCGTAACTGGCGTCGAGGTCGGCGCCGGAGCGGGGGCCGGCGAGGTGCAGCCGGTCCGTCAGGCCGTGCCGGGCGATCAGCGAGCGCAGGTGGGCGACGTACTCGGGGTCCTGGCCGAGGCCGCCCACGCAGGTGCAGGTCCACGGCAGGTCCCGGACCGCCGCGAGCGCCTCGACCAGCCGGTGCTGGCCCTTGCGCGGGCTGACGGTGGCGACGCACAGCAGGTGCGAGACCCCGTCGGTGCCGCCGGCCAGCGGGGCGATGTCGGCACCCGGGGCGGCGACATGCACCCGTTCGGGTGCCAGGCCGTGGTGCGAGACCAGCCGCCGTACCGCCCAGTCGCTGGTCGCCACCACGGCCGGCACGGCGCGCAGCACCGCGCGCTCCCGGGCGTCCAGGTCGGCGGCCACCGCCGGGTCGAGCCCGGTCTCGTCGCCCAGCGGCAGGTGCACCAGGACGGTGAGCCGCAGCCGTTCGGCCTCCGGTACGACGACCTCGGGGACCCCGCACGCCACCAGGCCGTCAAGGAGGACGACGGCGCCGTCGGGCAGCTCCCGCAGGGTGCGGGCGAGGGTGTCCCGGGCGGCCGCGTCGGGGCGCGGCCAGGAGCCGGGCACCGGGTGCCTGGTGACCTGCCAGCCGAAGCCGGGCAGGTCCAGGCAGACCCGCCGGTCGTAGGCGTTGCCACCGCTCGGGGTGGCCAGGTCGTCGACACCACCGGGCATGACGAAGTGCACGATGCGCAGGGACATGGGCAGGATCCCGATGTTCGCGGGGGCGTTCTCGCCGGCCGGGTCGGTGGTCGCCGCGCGCTGCGCGGGCACGTAGGTCAGGGCCGGTGCCCGGCCGAGGGTCACGTCGGTCACAGGGCACGCTCGTAACTCGCCCAGGCGACGTGCGACTCGTGCAGGGTGACGGTCAGGCCCGCGAGGCCCCGGGCGCCCTCACCCAGGGCGCCCTTCTCGATCCGCTCGGCCAGCCGGTCGGCGATGACCTTCGCCAGGAACTCCGTGGAGGTGTTGATCCCGGCGAAGTCCGGCTCGTTGTCGAGGTTTCTGTAGTTCAGCTCGCTGACCACGGCGCCGAGTTCCTGGGTGGCAAGACCGATGTCGACGACGATGTTGTCGTCGTCCAGCTGCTCACGGCGGAAGGTGGCGTCCACCAGGAACGTGGCGCCGTGCAGTCGCTGCGCGGGTCCGAACACGTCGCCGCGGAAACTGTGGGCGATCATGATGTGATCGCGGACGGTGATGCTGAACAACGGACGACCCTCCAGGTGCGGCGCGTCTGGTCCCCCGGCTGATCCCTGCCGGGGGATGCCCTTAATACGGCTCGTGGCTTCCCCGTGTTCAGTCCACTCTCACTCTTTTCTCAGGTCAGGACCTCTTGGCGGCCCGCATTGGACATTCCGTCAGCCGACGTCGCCGTAGCGGACCCGGTGGCAGAGGGCCGGGATCTCCCCCGAGGCGAGTTTCGGGAGGACTTCCGGGAGCTCTTCGAACGCGCTTTCTCCCGTGATGAGGGCGTCCAGCGCCGGATCGGCCAGCAGGTCCAGGGCCAGGGCGAGCCGGTCGGCGTAGCCGCGGCCGGCGCGGGCGGCCGGGGAGACGGTGCCGACCTGGCTGCTGCGCACGGTGAGGCGGCGGGAGTGGAAGGCCTCGCCGAGCGGGAGGGCGATCCGCCGGTCGCCGTACCAGCTCAGTTCGAGGACCGTGCCCTCGGGGGCGAGGAGCTCCAGGGCGCGGGTGAGGCCCTGCTCGGTGGCGCTGGCGTGCACGACCAGGTCGCAGCCGTCCAGGGCGTCCTCGGGCGTCGCGAAGTCCACCCCGAGGGCCTCGGCGGTCTTGGCGCGGGCCGGGTCGGCGTCGACCAGCTGGAGCCGTACGCCGGGGAAGCGGGCGAGCAGGGCGGCGACCGAGCAGCCGACCATGCCGCCGCCGATAACCGCGATCCGGTCGCCGACCAGGGGCGCGGCGTCCCAGAGTGCGTTCACTGCGGTCTCCACGGTGCCCGCGAGCACCGCACGCGCCGGTGGTACACGGTCCGGTACCACCGTCACCGCGGTCACCGGAACGACGTAACGCGTCTGATGCGGATACAGGCAGAACACCGTACGCCCGATCAGCTCAACCGGGCCCGCCTCCACGACGCCGACGCTCAGGTAGCCGTACTTCACCGGCCCGGGGAACTCGCCCACCTGGAACGGCGCCCGCATCACCGCGTGTTGGCTCTCCGGCACCCCGCCGCGGAACACCAGCGTCTCGGTCCCCCGGCTGACTCCGGAGTACAGCGCGCGCACCAGCACCTCGCCCTCGGCGGGCTCCGTGAGGGTGACGTCACGCAGCTCTCCGTGGCCCGGAGAGCGGAGCCAGAACGCGCGGGCCGAGCGGTTCATCGGCATCCTCCTGAACGATCGGGATGTTGTTCACGTACCGAGATGTGCACAGCGAGAAGTGCACAGGCCGCGCACAGTACGCGGCGTTGATCGACTCTGTCACTCGGCCGGAGGACGTGCGGTGGCCCTGAACAACACTTACGAAGCCAGGCTGGTCCAGCAGGAGACCGCTGTGGGAGCGGGCGTGCAGATCCTGTTGCTGACCTTGCTCGGGTCGGCGATCGGCATGGGGCCGGCCGGATGGCTGACGGGGCTCGCGTTCGCGATAGCCACCTGGGCGGTGCTCTCCCGGGCCCTGCACCGCACCCGGCCGCGCTCGTTCGGCCCCGCCAACCGGGTGACCCTCGGCCGCGCGATCCTGGTCGGCGGCGTGACGGCCCTGGTCGCCGACTCCTTCGAGAGCTCCCCGCCGGTCTCGCTCCTGGTCGGCCTGACCGCCGTGGCCCTCATCCTCGACGGCGTGGACGGCAAGGTGGCCCGCCACACGGGTACTTCCACGGCCCTGGGCGCGCGCTTCGACATGGAGGTCGACGCGTTCCTGATCCTGGTGCTGAGCGTGTACGTCTCGACGCAGCTGGGCCCGTGGGTGCTGCTGATCGGCGCGATGCGCTACGCGTTCGTCGCGGCGGCGAAGGTGGCGCCCTGGCTGAACGCCCCGCTGCCGCCGTCGATGGCCCGCAAGACGGTCGCCGCGATCCAGGGCATCTGCCTGCTCCTCGCGGGCGCGGACCTGCTGCCGTACCTGGCCAACCTGGCCGTGGTCCTGCTGGCGCTCGGCTCGCTGCTGTGGTCGTTCGGACGCGATGTGGTGTGGCTGTGGCGCAACTCGCGGACGGCGGAGGCGACGGTGACGGTGTCGGAGCGGGAATCCGTTCCGACGGTGACGGTGACGGAGCGGGAGGCGGCCCCGGCGGTGGCCGCGGTCGCGGTCGCGGTCGCGGTCACGGAGGAGGAGCGGGTGGCGGCCCGGACGGCGACCGAGCTGCGGCTGACGGTGCGCGCCGAGGCGCGGGTCGAGGTCCGCGCGGAGGAGAGCGAGATGCTGGAACTGGCGGTCAGGTGACCTGACCGAGCACGACGCAGGGGCCCGGACCGGGGGATGGTCCGGGCCCCTGCTGTTTGCCTACGAGCGTGGGCCAACAGGCGTTGTGCCTGTTTGCCTACGAGCGTGGGCCAACAGGCGTTGCGTCAACGGGCGGTACATCAACGACCGTTGGCCAACGGGTGTTGACCTACGGGTGTTGGCCTGCGCGTGCGGGCCAACGGGCGTTGGCCTGCGTGCGTGGGCCCACGGGTGCTGACCTACGCGTGCGGGCCCACGGGTGTTGACCTACGCGTGCGGGCCCACGGGCGTTGACCTACTCATGTGGGCCCACACGCGTGGGCCCACACCCGTTGACACCTACGACCGCGCACCCCGCGTGCGGACGAAGGCGAGCGTGGCCGCCGCCAGGCCCAGCACGCCGACGATCAGGCCCGCGATGCCGAGGCCGCGCGCGATGGAGTCGCTGGAGTCGGCCGACGCGGTCGTCGTCGCCTTGGCGCTGCTCTGCGTTGCCGGTGCGGCCGCGGCACTGTCGTCGGCGGTGCCCTTCGCGGTGAGCTTGAGCGTCGGCGCCGGGTTCTCCGGCTCCTCGCCGCCGCTCTCGGACTCCTCGATCCAGCGCACGACCTTGCCGTCGGAGTAGGTCTGCAGGGTCTTGAAGGTCAGCTGGTCGGCGTCCTCGGGGAGCTGGCCGAAGGCGACGTCGAAGTCCTCGAACTGGCCGGCGCCGATCTTTCCGCCGGTCCAGGTGATCTCGGAGGCGGCCTCGGTGATGGTGCCGTCGTCGGTCTTCACGGGCGTCTTGAGCTTGGTGGTGGTCACCTTGGCGGTCCAGCCGTCCTGCGGGGAGACGAGGACGCCCAGGACCGGGTGGTCGGTGGGCAGGAAGACCTGCACCTTGGTGGTGGAGGCCGTGTCCTCCTCGTTGGGCACACGGAAGGTCAGCACACCGTCGGTGGCTCCCTTGGCGTAGCTCTCGGGGTGGACGGTGACGTGCGCGGAGGCGACGCCGGCGGCGGCGAGGACCGACGCCACGGTGAGCGCGGTGACGGTGGCGGCGCGGCGCAGGGCAGAGTTGGCAGACATGGGTGAGGGATCTCCGTACGAGTGAAGTCTGTTGGGGGGTCTCGCGGGTGTTAGACCGGGTACGGGATCGCGGCAGGCGGGCCGCGTCGGCTCACCGCGTGCCGTAGGGCGAGGAGTCGGCGGCGGCGTATCGGACCGCCCGGGGCCAGGTGCGGGCCGGCGGCCGGGCCGGGCAGCGGGGCGTCGCGCCACCAGGCCGCCAGACCGGGCACGAGGGCGACCGCACGGCGCAGCAGCGACCACAGCGCCGCCTCGCCGCACCGCAGCCACCAGGAGGCGACCAGGGCGACGAGGACATGGGCGAGAGTGGCATGCGCGGTCAGGGCGTGGGCGTGCGGGTACTGCTGCGCCACGCCACCCATACCACCACTACCGGCCATACCGCCCATGCCACCCATACCGACCATGACATGACCGTGCATGCTCATGCGGGTCATGGTCATGGTGGACGCGGGAGCCGGGGTGACCGCGCGGGCCGCGTCGAAGCCGAAGTGCAGGCCGGCCTGGGTGAGCAGCATGCCGACGCCGATCTCCGGGAGTCCGCGCTCACGCCCCGCGAGGGCGCGCCCCAGACCGAACACGGCGACGAACCCGGCCGCGTCGGCCCACAGCGGCGGCATCTGCCCCATGGCCAGCGCATGTCCGGCGGCAGCCAGGAGCACGCACACCGCGGCGAACACCGCGGCACGCAGGCTCCGTACCGCCGGTGACGCATTCATGGTGAGCGATCCTCCCACGGTGGGGGGATACGCGAGGCACGGACGCCCCGTTCACTCACGGCTGGGGTTTTCCCGTGCGAAGGCCGCGGTTCGCTGTGAGGGCGGAGGGCGGAGGGCGGAGGCCGGACGACGGCGGACCGCCGCCCGGCCCGGAGCCCCTACTTCTTCTGCTCCACCCGCACCCAGTCCACCTCCGCCTGCACTCCCCCGGCCGCGATCTTGTCGACGCTGGCCTGCGGCAGGCCCCAGTAAGGGGTGGTGACCTGGTTCCAGCCGGCCGGGTAGGCGCCGCCGAGGGCAAGGTTGAGGATGACGTACTGGTTGTGGTCGTAGACCCACTGGCCGCGCGTGGACTCCACCTTGTTGCGGGTCGTCTCCTGGACCAGGGTGTCGTCGACGTAGAAGCGCATCGCCGTCGGCGTCCACTCCACCGCGTAGGTGTGCCACTGGTCGACGGTGCCGCCGTTCGGGAAGGTCTGGCGGGCGCCGATGTTGCCGTCGGCCGAGTACCCGGGGCCGTGCAGCGCGGTGCTCGTCCACGTCGGGTAGCCGATGTTCTCCATGATGTCGGTCTCGCCGGAGGCCGGCCAGGAGACCGAGGGGTTGTCGACGTTGCTGCCGAGCAGCCAGAAGGCGGGCCAGAAGCCGTCGCCGACCGGGAGTTTCATGCGGGCGCTCACGCGACCGTACGTGAAGTCGAAGTGGGTGTTGGTGTCGATGCGCCCGGACGTGAAGTCGTAGGTGCCGCCGCCCGCCTGGGTGCAGCCCTTGCAGTACTTCGCCTTGAGGATCAGTTCGCCGTTCTGCGTCAGGACGTTGTTCGTCGAGTCGACGTACGCCTGGGACTCGCCGTTGACCGGGCCCATCTCGGTGCCGGTGCGGACCACCCGCCACTTGGAGCGGTCGAGTGCGGCGCCGGTGAAGTCGTCGAAGAACGTGGTCTGGTAGGTGCCCGACCGGTCGCCCGGGAGGGCGGGGTAGGCCGCCGACGCGCTGCCGCCGGTGCCCCAGACCTGGAACTCGTACAGGGAGTAGCCGAACTGCGCGGTGTAAGGGGCGGGGTTGTAGAAGCTGCGGCGCTCCTTGCCGAGCATCCGGACGTAGCGGCCGGTGGCCGGGGAGGGGAGGGTGACGGTGTCGTGCAGGCCCGCCGCGTCCCCGGGGGCGGCGATGTTCGCACGGCGGGCGGCGATGGCCGCGGCCGAAGGCTCGTACACCGTGCGCCAGTTGACGTTGTCGTCGGAGACCTGGAGCAGGTAGTCGACCGCGAACGCCGACTCCCAGTACAGGTCCACGGAGGAGATCGTGGAGGTGGCGCCCAGGTCGACCGAGATCCAGCGGTCGGCGTTCCAGTCGCTCGACCAGCGGGTGTAGTCGCCCTTCAGGTCGGCCGGCCAGCCGCCGTCGGTGGCGAACGCCGGTGAATTGCCCGCGTGCTGGTAGTAGTTGGAGTAGGCCGGGTGGTTCAGGGCGAGGTTGGTGACGGTCGAGGACGCGGGGGCCGGTTCGCCGCCGTAGACCTTGAAGTTCCAGAGCGAGTAGCCGTAGGGGGTGGCGCGTTCGATGCCGCGCATCCGGACGTAGCGGCCGGTGACCTCCTGCGGGTAGGTGCTCGCCGTGACCGAGCCGCCGGTGCCCGCGGTCTCGGTGTAGAACGGCGTCCAGTCCGTGCCGTTCTTCGAGGCCTCCAGGACGTACCTCTTGCCGTAGGCGGCCTCCCAGTCGAGGACCACCCGGTCGATACGGACGGTGGTGCCGAGGTCGATCCGGATCCAGGCGTCGTCCGCGAAGTTGCTGGACCAGCGGGTCGCGCCGTTGCCGTCGAAGGCCAGGCCGGGGGTGGTGCCGCCGTTCTCGCTGCCGGAGGCGGTGACGGCGTTCGGGTTCGCCGTGTAGGCGGTGTTCGCGCGGTCGGTGTCCCAGGTCACGGCGGCAGCGGCGGCGGACGCCGGTACGGCCAGGACCGGGCCCGAGGCCAGCAGGGCGGCCGTCGCGAGGGCGGCCAGGAGGGTGCGGGGAATGCGGGTCGGCATGCGGGTCTCCTGAGTGTCGATGGTGCACATGTTGTTGTGTTCATGACAGTTCAGAGGGTGGTGTCCATGGCCCGTCGTGCATGCGTGGGAGAAAGCGGTGCGGTGGACGCGGAACTCCCCTGTGCCGCGCCCACCGCCGTTCCGGTCAGGCCGCCCGGCGGGCCTGTCCCCGGTGGTCGCGGATGATGTCCGCGTACCGGTGGCCGCTGCCCTTGATGGTGCGGACCAGGGTCTTGTAGTCGACGTGGACCAGGCCGAACCGCTTGTCGTAGCCGTACGCCCACTCGAAGTTGTCCAGCAGCGACCAGGCGAAGTACCCGGCCAGCGGGGCACCCTTGCGGGCCGCGGCGGCACAGGCGGCGAGGTGCCCGACCAGGTACTCCTGGCGCTCGGGGTCGTCGATCGTGCCGTCGGGGCGCACCACGTCCGGGTAGGCCGAGCCGTTCTCGGTGACGTAGAGCTTGCGGGCGCCGTACTCGTTCGTGAGGCGCAGCAGCAGCGTCTCGATGCCGCTCGCGTCGATCTCCCAGTCCATTCCGGTGCGCGGGACGTCCGGTCGGCGTACGGAACGGGCGTACGGGGCGGGGCCGTTCGGGTCGTCCTCGATGTAGGCCGGGAAGTAGTAGTTCAGGCCCAGCCAGTCGAGCGGGGTGGCGATGGTCTCCAGGTCGCCGGGGCGCTCGGGGAGTTCGACGCCGTACGTCTCGACCATGTCGGCCGGGAAGCCGCGGCCGTGCACCGGGTCCAGCCACCAGCGGTTGACGTGCCCGTCGTGGCGGCGGACGGCGGCCTCGTCCTCGGGACGGTCCGAGGCGGCGAACACCGTGGAGAGGTTGTTCACGATGCCGACCTCGGCGCCGGGCGCGGCGGCACGGATCGCCTGGGCGGCCAGGCCGTGGCCGAGGAGCAGGTGGTAGGAGGCGCGGACGGCGGCCGTGAGGTCGGTCAGACCCGGGGCCATCTTGCCCTCCAGGTGGCCGATCCAGGCCGAGCAGGAGGGCTCGTTGAGGGTGGTCCAGTGCCGGACCCGGTCACCCAGCCGTTCGGCGACCACGGAGGCGTAGGCGGCGAAGTGCTCGGCGGTCGCCCGCTCGGGCCAGCCGCCCCGGTCCTGCAGGGCCTGCGGCAGGTCCCAGTGGTACAGCGTGACCGACGGGGTGATCCCCGCCGCGAGCAGGGCGTCGATCAACTCGTCGTAGAAGTCGAGGCCCTTGGCGTTGACCGGGCCGTCGCCGCCGGGCCGCACCCGCGGCCAGGCGATCGACAGCCGGTAGGCGTTGGTTCCGAGCCGGCCCATCAGGCCGATGTCCTCGCGCCAGCGGTGGTAGTGATCGCAGGCGATGTCGCCGTTGTCGTCGCCCGCGATCTTCCCGGGGGTGTGCGAGAAGGTGTCCCAGATGGAGGGTGAACGGCCGTCCTCGGCGACGGCTCCCTCGATCTGGTACGCCGCGGTTGCCGTGCCCCACAGGAAGTCGTGCGGGAGTGCGGCGAGGTCGATGGTCACGTAATTCCTTTCGCGACAAGCTTCGGAACTGGGGGGGTTCACTTGACGGCGCCCGCCGTCAGCCCCGCCACGAGGTAGCGCTGGAGCAGCAGGAAGCCGGCCACGACGGGAACGCTCACCACGAGCGAGGCGGCCATGATCTGGTTCCAGTAGACGTCGTACTGCGTGGAGTAGCCCTGCAGGCCGACGGCGAGGGTGCGGGTGGTGTCGTTGGTCATGACCGACGCGAAGAGCACCTCTCCCCAGGCGGTCATGAAGGCGTAGACGGCGACCGCGACGATCCCCGGGATCGCGGCCGGCACCACCACCCGGAACAGCGCGCCGAGCGGCCCGCAGCCGTCCACCAGCGCCGCCTCGTCCAGGTCCCTGGGCACCGAGTCGAGGTACCCGATCAGCATCCAGATCGAGAACGGCAGCGAGAACGTCAGGTAGGTGAGGATCAGGCCGCCGCGGGAGCCGAACAGCGCGATGCCGGTGGCGTTGCCGATGTTGACGTACAGCAGGAACAGCGGGAGCAGGAAGAGGATGCCCGGGAACATCTGCGTGGACAGCACGGTGACCGTGAAGACCCGCTTGCCGCGGAACTCGTAGCGGCTGACCGCGTAGGCGGCGAACACCGCGACCACGACCGAGCAGACGGTCGCCGCCACCGCCACGATCAGCGAGTTCACGAAGTACCGCGCGAGCGGGACCGTCGACCAGATGTCGATGTACGGGCGGATGGTCAGCCCGCTGGGCAGCCAGCGGAACTTGCCGGTGACGTCCGCGAGCGGCTTCAGCGAGCTGGAGATCATCACGTACACGGGGATCAGGACGAACCCGGTGAGCAGCGTGAGGAAGATCGCCCGGGCCCAGAGGAAGGAGCGCGGCGGGGCCATCGGCGAACTGGGGCTAGACATCGGCGGTCCTCCGTCCGCGTGAGGTGAGCGCGAGGTAGACGCCGGTCACGACCAGCAGGAAGAGCAGCAGGAGCACGGACATCGCCGAGCCGCTGCCGAAGTTCCAGGTGACGAAGGAGGCCTGGTAGATGTGGACCGAGATGAGGTCGGCGGCCTCCGGAGCGGCCTTGCCGAACAGGACGTACGGCGTGTTGAAGTCGTTGAACGTCCACAGGAACAGGACCAGGACCAGCACCTGGTTGACCGGGCGCAGCGAGGGCAGGGTGATCCGGCGGATCTGCTGCAGCATGCCGGCGCCGTCCAGGGCGGCCGCCTCGTACAGCTCCCTCGGGATGTTCTGGAGTCCGGCCATCACGATCAGGAAGGCGAACGGCCAGCCCTTCCACACCGACACGGTCAGCAGGGCGTAGAAGCTGTTGTCGCCGATCAGCCAGAAGGACGGCTTGTCGGTGAGGTGCAGCTGGTCGTGCAGGACGTGGTTCACCAGGCCGTTGTCGTGCTGGAACATGAACACCCAGGTGATGACGGCCGCGTAGACCGGCAGCGCGTACGGCACCAGGAACAGGGTCCGCAGCAGGCCCCGGCCGCGGAAGGTGTCCTGCATGAACACCGCGGCCGCGGTGCCCAGCAGCCAGCACAGGCCGACCGAGAGCAGGGTGAAGCTGACGGTGACGAGGAAGGAGTGCAACAGGGCCTTGCCGACCGGGGCGTTGAACTCGATCGACGTCCGGTAGTTGTCGAACCCGGACCAGGGGGCGGTGCCCCAGTCGCGGATGTAGAACTGGGTCAGCTCCTTGAAGCTCATCACGACGCCGATGACCATCGGTATCAGATGGACGAGGAGTTCGAGCAGCAGGGCGGGCAGGAGCAGCAGGTACGGCAGTCCGATCCGGCGGATCCGCCCGGGGCGGCGGCCCGAGCCGCCCGCCGCCCCGGGGGAGTTCGCACGCACCGGCTCGTGCACGGCGGTGGTGGTGGTCGTCATGGTGCTCAGGCCGCCGGCATCTGCTGCTGGGCCTTCTCCAGCTCGGCCTTCACGGAGTCGGTGGTGACGGCGTGGCCGGCGGCCGCGGCCGCGAACAGGTTCTTCACGGCGGTGCCGACGGTCGTCTCGAACTGCGACTCGGCGGCGACCTGGGGCAGGGCCGCGGCGCTGGTGGCGAGCGTGTTCTTCAGGACCGAGTTGGCGGGGGTGTTGAAGGCCGGGTCCTCCTGGGCGGCCTTGACCGGCGGGATGGAGCTGTAGGCGGTGTTGAGGATCTTCTGCTCGTCGTCGCTGGTCATGAACTTCACGAACTTCGTCGCGCCGTCGAGGTTCTTGGTGTTCTTGAAGACCGCCAGGTTGATGCCGGCGACCATCGAGTTGACCTGGGCGCCGGTGCCGGGGGTGCCGGACTGCACGGGCACGGGGGCGATGCCGTAGTCGCTGTCGCTCATGCCCTGCGACTTGAGGTTGGAGGACGCCGACTGCCACAGCAGCATCGCCAGCTTGCCCTTGGCGAAGTCGCTCACCGACTGGTTCTGCGCGTACTCGGCGTCGCTGGTCGGGATGGCCTTGTCCTTGGCCATGAGGTCGACGTACTGCTTCACCGCGGCGACGACCTTGTCGTCGGTGAAGTTGGGCTTGCCGTCGGCGGTGAAGAAGTCGGCGCCGTGCTGCTTGGCGAAGACGAAGGTGTGGTGGATGTTCTCCGACACGTTGCCGCCCTCGGCGCCGAGCACCGACTTGCCCTTGGCGGATATCTTCTTGCCGTCGGCGATCAGCTCGTCCCAGGTGACCGGCGGCTTGGCGATCCCCGCGTCGGCGAAGATCTTCTTGTTGTAGTAGAGGGCGTAGGCCATCGAGTACAGCGGTACGGCCGCCGGGTCCTTGCCCTCGGCGCCCGTGGAGCCGAGCGCGGAGTCGACGAAGCGGTCCTTGCCGCCGATCTTGTCGAAGTTCTTGGCGTCCCAGGGCAGCAGCGCGCCGGTCGCCTGCAGCGAGGCGCTCCAGGTGTTGCCGATGTTCAGCACGTCGGGGCCCTGGCCGGAGGTGGTCGCGGTCAGGATCCGGTTGAGCAGGTCCGACCAGGGCACGACCTCCAGCTTGACCTTCACGCCGGTCTGCTTCTGGAACTTGTCGAGCTCCGGCTGAAGTACCTTCTTGTCGATCTCGATGCTGGCACCCTGGTTGGAGGCCCAGTAAGTGAGCGTCTTCGGGGAGTCGTTGGACCCGCCCCCGGTGGACGACCCGCCACCGCAGGCCGTGGCCGCGAGGGCGAGAGACATGGTGACGGCGCCTACGGCCGCGGCTCGGATGCTGCGCATGGCTCCAGCTGTGCCTTTCCGGGAGACGAGAACCCCGAGAGGGCTTCGCGAAGGTCGGCACCCGCGATTGCGAAGGCCGAGACCACCGTTCGGCTCCCGAAGCCCCTCATGGCTTAATTTAGGACGTGAGTTAATCCCCCGAACAGTAGCTCGTCAAGGGATCCGGCACGGGTATCCGTGCAGGCGGGCCGGGGAACACCCGGTTCCGGCCCGGTACTCTCCCCACGCCAAGCGGCGTGACCTGCGCCGAAGCCGGGTGACCTGGGCAGAGAGCGCTCACGGGGCGTTCCACAACGGTTGTGTTTCGACGGGCGGCGCGGTGCGGCGAGGGGCGGGCCACCGGGTACGACGGTGGGGCCCGGGGAGGTTGTCCCCGGGCCCCGCCCCGGTGTCACCGAGCCGTCGCCGCGGCCGGTGCCGGGGCGTAGCCGGTCGGCCGGGTGGTGAAGGTGCCTCGGCCCTGGGAGCGGCCGCGCAGCCGGGTCGCGTAGCCGAAGAGTTCGGCCAGCGGCACGGTGGCGGTCAGCACCGCCGACCCGCCCCGGACCACCGATCCGGTGACCCGGCCGCGCCGCGCGGACAGGTCGCCCAGCACCCCGCCCACCGCGTCCTCGGGCACGGTGACCGTGACCTCGGCGACCGGCTCCAGCAGGAGCATCGCACAGCCGCGCAGGGCCTCCCGGAGACCCAGCCTGCCCGCCGTACGGAACGCCGTGTCGGAGGAGTCCTTCACGTGCGTCGAGCCGTCGGTGAGGGTTACCCGGAGCCCGGTGACCGGATGCCCGCCGAGGGGGCCCTCGGTGAGCGCGTCCCGGCAGCCGGCCTCGACCGCGCGGACGTACTCCTGGGGCACCCGGCCGCCCACGACCGCGGAGCGGAACTCGAAGCCGGCCTCCTGCTCCAGCGGTTCGACGTCCAGGACGACGTGCGCGAACTGCCCGGCGCCGCCGGTCTGATGGACATGCCGGTGGACGAAGCCGGTCACCCCGCGCACCACGGTCTCCCTGAGGGCGACCCGGGGCCGGCCCACCGCCACCTCGGGGCCGCCGTCGGCGCGGATCTTCGCCACGGCGACCTCCAGGTGCAGTTCGCCCATCCCGGACAGCACGGTCTGCCCGGTCTCCGGGTCGGTGCGCACCACCAGCGAGGGGTCCTCCTCGGCCAGCCGGGCCAGCGCCTGGGCCAGCCGGCCGGTGTCGGTACGGCGACGGGCCTCGACGGCGACGGACACCACCGGTTCCGGGGCCTGGGGCGGCTCCAGGAGCAGCGGGGCGTCCGGCGCGCACAGGGTGGAACCGGGGCGGGCCGACTTCGGTCCGACGACGGCGACGATGTCACCGGCCACCGCCCGGTCGAGGGGCTCGTGGCGCCCGGCCATGACGCGCAGGATGCGGGCGACGCGTTCGGTGCGGCGGGTCGTGGGGTCCCACACGGTGTCTCCTTTCTCGATCGTGCCCGAGTAGACGCGGACATGGGTGAGGCGTCCGGTGGGCGTCGCGGTCACCTTGAACGCGAGCGCCGCGAACGGCCCTTCGGGGTCGGCGGCCCGCCGCCGCTCGGCACCCTCGTGGGTGCCGCGTACGGCGGGGACGTCGAGCGGCGAGGGCAGATAGGCCACGGCCGCGTCCAGCAGCGGTTCGATGCCCCGGTTGCGGTAGGCGGAGCCGCACAGGACGACGACGCCCTCACCGGTCAGGGTGAGGTCGCGCAGGGCGGAGCGCAGCGTGCCGTCGGACAGCCCGCCGGCCGGCGCGCAGAACTCCTCCAGCGCGGCCGGGTGCAGTGCGGCCACCGTCTCCTCCAGCGCGCGCCGCCGGCGCGCCGCCTCCGCCCGCAGCGCGTCGGGGACCGGTCCCGGCACCGCCGTACCGCCGTCGTCCGGCCAGACCAGCGCGCGCATGCGCACGAGGTCGACGACGCCGGTGAAGCCGTCCTCCGCGCCGATGGGCAACTGGACGACGAGCGGGGCCGGGTGCAGCCGGGTGCGGATCGACTCGACGGCTCTGTCGAGGGCGGCACCGGCACGGTCCAGCTTGTTGACGAAGGCGATCCTCGGGACGCCGTGCCGGTCGGCCTGCCGCCACACCGACTCGCTCTGCGGCTCCACGCCGGCCACCGCGTCGAACACGGCGATCGCGCCGTCGAGGACGCGCAGGGAGCGTTCGACCTCGTCGGCGAAGTCGACATGGCCGGGGGTGTCGATGAGGTTGACGCGGTGGCCGTCCCAGGCGCAGCTGACGGCCGCGGCGAAGATGGTGATGCCGCGGTCGCGTTCCTGAGGGTCGAAATCGGTGACTGTGGTGCCGTCGTGCACCTCGCCGCGTTTGTGGATGGTGCCGGTGGCGAAGAGGATGCGTTCGGTGACGGTGGTCTTTCCGGCGTCGACGTGGGCGAGGATGCCCAGGTTGCGGACGGCCGTGAGGGAGTTGACGGAGTTCGGGTGGAGTTCGGCGCGCATGGCCCGTTGCCTTTCGAATGCGGTCCCGGAACGGGTCCTGGAATGGGCAGCGCAATTTCCGTGCCGCGAAGTTCACCGAGTCACAACTGACGGGACGTCAATTCACTGGCATATGCCAGCTGTTGTGGAGACCGGCCGGGCGTCACGGAGTCCGGTACCGGCCGCGCAGCGGGTACCGGAGGGACGGGGACACGAGGATCACCTCGTAGCGGGAACGGGAAGAGACGGCAGTCGCGCGGTCGCGCATGGCCCTCTCCCCTCATCGTCCGAACTCGTCACGGTAAAGCGCCGCGACCGCCTTCCGCGGCTACGGTGCGTGATACCGAGCGAGTGTAGGCAGGGAACGCCGGACACGGCACGCGCTTTTCCGACCAGGGGGCTTGCGCTTCCCGGAGATACCGGTTCGTTCCCTTTGCGCCACCCCTCGGGGAAAGGGGCGACTCGCCGCCCCGACATTTTCCGGACATTCACGCGGCCGGCATCCATAACCCCGCCACCCCGGAAGGCGCTTTCCGGTTCGGCGAACGGCGCGGAGCAGGCCCACCGGAAGAGAACGCCGCAACTCAAGCGATTGGCCGAAAAACGCGCTTTACGGCTCCCAGCGGGACATCGGGACGCTCATATCCCCACCGGCCCTCCCGACTCGGGAAAGGACGTCCGGAACGCCCCGGATGCGCATCCTCGCGGGTGGCAGGCGGAACACGCCGACCCGTTCCAGCCCGGCCGGAGTTGATGTGGAACATGTGTGGATATTCGGTGAAGCGCTGCTTGTGGCTGAGAAATTGGGATCGCGCACCGGGTTCCGGCAGGGCACCAAAGGCCGGAAAGCACCCCGTCCCGGTGGCCGGTGGATGCACCACCACTCGACGAACAGGCCTAATCTGATCGGCGAGCAGACCTAATGCGTACGGCAAGTGGACGGATTGGACTGGATTGGACACGCAAAAGACGCGGAGAGCGCCGTTCGCCGCGCTGCGCCGGGGTACCGCGATGCCGGTCGCCGCGCAGGTGCTCATCGCGGGAACGCTGTTCTCCCGTCTCGGAGACACCCTCGCCTCGCTGGGGCTGGTGCTGAACGCGGCGGACCGGGGCTTCCGCTTCGGGGTGACCGCGGTGATGCTCGCCGAGCTCATCCCCACGGTGCTCGCGGCACCGCTGATCGGCACCGTGGTGGACCGGTTCAGCGCGCGCACGGTGTGTCTGTGGGCGCTGCTGACCCAGTCGCTGTGCCTCGCCGCGGCCACCGCCGTCGGCGGGTTCCAGGTGCGGGTCGCGCTGATCGCGCTGTCCGCCCTGGCCGGAGTGGCCTCGGTGGCCGCCGGGTTCAAGATGCTGCCCGCGGTCGCCGGTGACCGGTACACGGGCCGGGCGAACAGCCTGCTGATGGCCGGAATGTCCGTGGCAGGGCTGCTCGGGCCCGCGCTGGCCGGCTTCCTCAACCCCCGGTGGGGTACCGGCGTGCTCCTCGGGGCGGACGCCGCGTCCTTCCTCGTGCTCGCGGGCTGCACCATGTTGGCGGTGCCGAGCACCGTGGACGTGGTGATCGGCCGCCGCCCCGCCACGAAGCTCGGGGACGGCTACCGGGCTCTGCGCGACGCCCCGGTGGTGGGCACGCTGATGCCCGCGCTGGCGGCGGCCATGCTGGCCACCAGCATCGAGAACGTCGCCGGCGTCTTCTACCTGCGCGACGTCGTCAACGGCAACGACACCGTCTTCGGCCTCTTCCTGGCCACCTGGGCCCTGGGATCCGTCCCCGGCGCGCTGCTCGCGGGCCGCGCGGGCTGGTCGGACCGGCACACCCTGCTGATCGTCGGCGGCATCGCCGGCATCGGCCTGGGCCTGCTCCTCACCGGTCTGATCCCGGTCGCCGCGGTGATCTTCCCGCTGTTCCTGATCGCGGGCTTCGGCAACGGCGCGTGCAACGTCGGCCTGCGCAACGCGGTGCACTCGCGGGTACCGGCCGAGGTGCACGGCAGTGCCTGGGCCTGCTTCCAGGCGCTGTCCCGCAGTTGCATCGGCCTCGGCTACCTGCTGGGCACCCCGAACCACCTGGTCTCCAGCCAGGGCCAGGTGATCATCTCGGGCGCCATCCCGCTGGCCGCCATGGCGTGGGCGGGCCTGGTCTTCGTCCGGCGCGGCGAGCACACCGTGACGGAGTCCTCGGCCTGAGCGTCCGACCGGCCGGTCGGACAGCAGCCGGGATCGAACGACGGCGTATACGCCAGTCTTTCGATCCCGGACAGCCGCCCGGCCATCGCCCGTCATCTCCTGTCCGCCCGCCCACGGGCCCTGCTGGGTAGCGTCGTCGCCGTTTGGACCATCGACCCGGGAAGGCCCCATGTCCATGCAGGATGACACCCCGTCACAAGAAGCGGCCGGACAGAGCAGGCGTGGTTTTCTCCGCAACGCGGCGCTGGCCGGTGCGGGCGCGGCGACCGTGGGCGCGGCCACGCTCGGCGGCACACCCGCGTACGCCGCGGACACCGCCGCCGGCAGGACCGGCACCTGGAGACCGGATCCGACCGCCCTCCGGTTCACCCTCGCGGTGATGCCGGACACCCAGTTCCTCTACTGGGGCAGCCAGGACAGCGTCGACCGGACGCCGCAGGAGGAGTCGTTCCGCTACGTCATCGGCAACAGCGGCAAGGCCTCCGAAGACAACATCGTGTTCATGGCCCACCTCGGCGACCTGACCCAGGACGCGGACCCGTCCTCGTTCCAGCAGGTCGACAGGGCCTTCGACCTGCTGGACGCGCACGGCGCCGCCTACAGCGTGCTGGCCGGAAACCACGACGTGAGCGGCGACGACAGCCGTGGCGACACGGCGTACCTGCGGACCATGGGCCCGCAGCGGTTCAAGCGCGCGAAGACGTTCGCCGGGGCGGACGCGACCGGCTACAACACCGCGCACGTCTTCGAGGCCGCCGGCCGCTCCTGGCTGCTGCTGGCCCTGGACTGGCGAACCAGCGAGCAGGGCTTCGCCTGGGCCGACGGCGTGATCAAGGCACACCCTAAGCTGCCGGTGATCCTCACGACGCACGACCTCGTCTACTCGAACTACGATGACAACGTTTTCCCGTACGAGTCCGGCGACCCGGAGGACAACGCCGTACTCTCCGACTACGGCCGCACGGTCTGGGACCGGCTGATCAACGACAACGACCAGATCTTCCTCACCCTCAACGGCCACTACTGGCCGCCCGCGCGTACGACCGCGAAGAACGCCGCCGGCAACGAGGTGCACCTGCACATCACCAACTACCAGAACCGCTACTTCGGCGGTGGCGGCATGATCCGGCTGTACCACTTCGACCTGGCCCGGAACACGATCGACGTCGAGACGGTCAACCCCTGGATCCTGGCCCAGAAGCCGGAGTCCCGCACCGAACTGGCGGCCCAGCACGCCCGGATCACCGGCCCGGTCGACAACTTCTCGGTGCCGATCGACTTCGCCGAGCGGTTCTCCGGCTTCGCCCCGATGCCGGTCCGGCCGGCCCGTCCGGCCGCCCGGGAGCTGGTGAAGGGCACGCTGGCGTACTGGCGCTTCGACGGGCAGGGCACGCCCGGCACCGCGCTCACCGCGGGCCAGACGGTGCCCGACCTCTCCGGCAAGGGCAACGACCTGACGGTGGTGACCCTGCCGGGCACCGCCGCCTCCGCGCTGACCTGGTCCGACGACCACCACCCCGACCAGCCCGCACACGCCAGCCTGACGTTCGCGGGCGGCCGGAACCCGCTGCACGGCTCGTACCTGACCACCGGGGAGAAGGCTCCGCTGAACGCCGAGACCTTCGAGTCCGGATACACCATCGAGACGTTCGTGCGGATGCCGCTGGACTGGGACGCCGGCCGCAACGGCTGGGCGTCGATACTCAGCCGCCGGGGTTCGGCCGCGGACGCCGGCAAGCACGGCAGGAACACCGACCCAGGCGAGCCGGTGCTCCAGCTCGCCATCTCGAACAACGGCCGCGAGCCGCAGTTCAACCACTACCCGCTCAACGACACCTACCCGACCACCAACTGGGGCCACGGCCTGGTGGAACTCAGGTGGTGGCACCTGGCGGTGGTCAACGACGGCCGCCGCACGAGGCTGTACGTCGAGGGCGCGCCGGTCGTCGACAACCCGAAGCGCCTTTCGGTCGGCCTCACTTCGCTCGGGCTGCCCTGGCTGGTGGGCGGCCACGAGTACGCGGGGACCGTCGACATCGTGTTCCACGGCGGCATCGGTGACATCCGGATTGTCAACCGCCCGCTGTCCGGGGAGGAGTTCCTGACCGCGAAGTAGCGCGGTGTCCCCCGTCTCCGGCCCGGCCGGCCGCCCGCCGGAGACGGGCGACGCGCGTCTTGGCAGAGCCTTTGGTCTAGTCCTCTTGACGGCGAAGACCTCGGGGAGTTTGGTATGTACCAATACCCATCCCGGCCCCTCCCCCACCCCTCCGCCCTCCTTGGGCACCCCGAAAGGGGATCTGTCATGCACCTGGCAAGACTGGCAAGACTCGCGGCTTCCGCGTGCGCCCTGGCCCTCACGGCCACCGGCGCCGCCGTCGCACTGGCCCCCGCCGGCAACGCCGCGGCGGGCAGCGTCTACTCCGTGGCTCCCTACGTCGACATGTCGAACGGTCAGGAAGGCCTGCTCGACACCGCCATCACCGGCCACCACCTCAAGGCCTACACGGCGGCCTTCGTCCTCGGCGTGGGCTGCAACCAGATCTGGGGCGACACACTCCCCATCGGCAACGACTCCTACACCGACCCGGAGATCGCCAGGGCCAAGTCCGAGGGCGCCTCCGTGATCATCTCCTCCGGCGGGGCGAGCGGCGAGCCGCTCGCGTGGACGTGCTCGAACCAGAGCAGCATCGACGCCGGCTACCAGGCCCTCGTCAACGACTACGGCGTCACCCAGCTCGACTTCGACGTCGAGGGCGCCGCCGTGGCCGACACCGCGGCCACGGCCCGTCAGATGCAGGCGATGAAGGACCTCAAGGCGTCCAACCCGGGCCTCCAGTTCTCCATGACCCTGCCGGTGCTGACGAGCGGGCTGACCGGCGACGGCGTCAACATCCTCAAGGCCGCCAAGAACGCCGGCGTCAAGATCGACGTCGTCAACATCATGACCATGGACTACTACGCCGGCACCGGCACCGAGATGGGCCAGGCCGCCCTCTCCGCGGCCCGCGCCACGCTGGCGCAGATGCAGTCCGTCGACTCCGGCTACAGCTACGCCAACCTCGGCATCACCCCGATGATCGGCAAGAACGACGACGGGTCCACCTTCACCCTGGCCGACGCCCAGACGGTGGAGAGCTTCGCCGCGCAGAACGGCGTCGGGCGGCTGGCGTTCTGGTCGGCCAACCGCGACCAGCCGTGCAGCGGCAGCGCCAACTCACTGTCCACGTGCAGTGAGATCAGCCAGAACCCGCTCGCCTTCACCGACGCGTTCGTGCCCTACGAGGGCAGTTCGGGCGGCGGCGGAGGCACCACCACCGACTTCTCGCTGGCCCTGTCGCCCGGCTCCGCGTCGGCCGCCCAGGGAGGTTCCGCGACCGCGACCGTCTCCACCGCCGTCACCTCCGGCAGCGCCGAGTCCGTCGCTCTCTCCGCGTCCGGCGCGCCCTCCGGGGTCGGCGTCTCCTTCAGCCCGGGTTCCGTGACCTCCGGGGGCAGTTCGACGCTGACCGCGACGGTCGGCTCCTCGGTGGCCGCGGGCAGCTACCCGATCACCGTCACCGGCACCGCCGCGAGCGGCAGCCACAGCGCGACCTACACGCTCACGGTCACCTCTTCCGGCGGCGGAGGCGGCGGCGGGGGCTCCCTGACCAACGCCGGCTTCGAGACCGGCAGTCCGAGCCCCTGGACCTGCACCGGTGGCAGCACGGTCGTCTCCAGCCCGGTCCACAGCGGCAGCCACAGCCTCCAGGTCACGCCGAGCTCCAGCGGCACCGGCGAATGCGACCAGACCGTCACCCTCTCCCCCAACCACACCTACACGCTCTCCGGTTGGGTGCAGGGCCCGTACGCCTACGTCGGTGTCAGCGGCGGTGCCACCGCGAGCACCTGGTCGAACGGCACGAGCTGGAACCAGCTCAAGGTCAGCTTCACCACCGGCAGCAGCGGAACGGTCACCGTCTACGTCCACGGCTGGTACGGCCAGGCAGCCGTGAACGCCGACGACTTCAGCCTCGCCTGAGCGAAGTCCGCGCGCAGCAGGGGCGGTTCCCGGACGTGCGTCCGGGAACCGCCCCTGCTCGTCGGTGCCGAGGTGCTCCTACCGGCCGAAGCCGTAGGCGAACAGGTGGTCGGTGCCCGTCGAGCCGGTCACCGGCAGCGTGACCGACGCGACCTGCTTGGACGGGTCCAGCGGGACCTTCGTGGCGAAGACATAGGTCTTCACGTTGTCCCGGCCGCCGCCCCCGGTGTTCCGGTAGGCCGTGCTGACGGCCGTCGTGTCACCCGGCAGCGGCTTGCTCGGCCCGCCGTTGAGCGTCCAGTCCGAGAAGCCGACCGTCGCCCGCGAGGTGGTGCCGTCGGTGTAGGTGACGGTCAGCGTGCCCGAGACCCCGCTGCCGTCGGTCGGCGCGTTGACCGCCGCGCCCAGCAGACCCAGCGACGCGCCCGAGGTACCGGCCGGCATGGGGATGGTCTGGCCGGCCATCTCCAGGTTGTCGGGCTGTCCGGACTTCGCCGTCGGCCAGGTGTAGGAGACACCGTCGACCGTGAGGGTGGAGCCACTGGTGACACCGGCCGCCGACAGCGCGTTCTGCGAGAAGGCCCAGCCGCCGCCGTCGAAACCGCCCGAGTAGCTGCTGCCGTCGGGGTAGATGCCCTCGTTGGTGTCGTACGGCCACAGTGCGCCGGCCTTGGCCACGGCGACCCGGAGGGCCGCCCCGGACAGTGCCGCGCCGGTGTCGTGGTCGGCCAGGGTGAAGGTGACCGGGAACGTGCCCTCGTCCGGGCCCGCGGTGACGTGGACCTTCGCCTCGGCGCTACCCGAGGCGGGCACGGTCAGTGAGCCGGACGCGGTGTCCAGGGTGACGCCGGCGGGCGCCGTCGCCGTCCAGTCGACCGTGACGGCCTTGCCGCCGAGGTTGGTCAGGTCGAGGGTGGCGTCGTCGCTCGTGCCCGGCTGGAGGACCAGACCGTTGCTGGGACCGGTCGCCGCCAGTACCCGGCCGCCGCCCGTGGTGTCCGACGGCGGCACCACCGACGGGCCGGACGCCCAGGAGGTGTCGGGTGCGGTACCGAGCGTGAAGTCCATGGTGCCCGCGCCCTTGAACTGCCGGTACGTCAGCCAGGAGGCGTTCCATGCCTTGCCCTTGACGTCGAGGGACTGCACGTACGGCGCGTCGGTCGCGGCCTGCGGGGCGTTGATGCGCACGGTCTTCCCGCCGACGGTCACCTGGGCCGCCGGGAACACCGGGCTGCCGAGCACCAGGGTGTCCGCGCCCGGGGTCTCCGGGTACAGGCCCAGCTCGGACCAGACGTACCAGGAGCTCATGGCGCCGAGGTCGTCGTTGCCGAACGAGCCGACCGGGGCGTTGAAGTACAGGTTCTGCTGGGCGTCACGGACGGCCGCCTGGGTCTTCCACGGCTCGCCGGTGTAGTCGTACTCCCAGGGGATCTCCACGCTGGGCTCGTTGCTGAGGTCGGCGTCGGTGTTGCCCGGCCGGGTGATGTCGTCGAGCAGGCTGTCCAGGTAGGACGAGTAGGCCTTGGTGCCGCCGCGGGCCTGGATGAGCTGCTTCAGGTTGAAGGGGACCATGGGCGTGTACTGCGCCGAGGTGCCTTCCACGAAGCCGTTGGAGGTGCCGGGGGTGAAACCGGTCGCGAACTGGCCGTCCTTGTTCTTGGCCTGGAGGTAGCCGGTCTGCGGGTTGAAGACGTTCATCCAGTCCTGGGCGCGGGTGGCGAACTTCTCGTAGACGGACGTCCTGCCCAGCGACTTGGCGAAGGCGGCGAGCGCGTAGTCGGCGGAGTCGTACTCCAGCTGGGTGGAGACCGGGCCGTAGAAGTTGCAGCAGCCGTAGCTCTCGTCCAGTGGGAGGTAACCCTTCGCGTCCCGCACCGACTCGCCGGGGCGGTCGTTGTTCGGGACGGTGGCCTCGTGCTGGAGGGCCGCGAGGGCCTTGTCCGTGTCGAAGTCGGTCGCGCCGAAGGCGTACGCGTCGGCGATGATACCGGCGGCCGGGTCACCGACCATCACGTAGCTCTCGCCGTTGTTCGAGGCCCACTTGGGCAGCAGGCCGGTCTGGTCGTAGCCGTTGAGCATCGAGGTGACGACGTCGGAGGCGACCTTGGGCTCGACCATCGCCATCAGCTGGGTCTGGGAGCGGTAGGTGTCCCAGCCCGAATAGGTGGCGTACTGGGCTTTCTGTCCCTTGGCCAGCTTGTGGACCTGGTTGTCCATGCCCATGTACTGGCCGTTGACGTCGGAGAAGACGTTCGGGTGCAGCAGGGCGTGGTAGAGCGCGGTGTAGAACTGCGTCTGCTGGTCGGTTGATCCGCCGCCGACCTGGATGTTCTTCAGCACCGTGTTCCAGGCGTCGTGGTTGGCCCGCTCGACGGCGCCGACGTTCCAGTTCCCGATCTCGGCGCCGAGGTTGGCCGACGCGTTCGCGTCACTCGTGTACGAGATACCGACCTTTGCCGTCACCTTGGGGTTCGACGAGGTGTCGAAGGTCAGGTACATGCCGTTCGCACCGGTCGTGGGAGGCTGGGCGGCCTTGGCGGTCTTCGACAACCGGGACGCGGCACTGGCGCTCGGCGCCAGGGAGGCCGCCCCGGAGGACTTGGCACCGCTCCCGTGGATCGTCGGGGCCGGCTTCGCCGGGACGGTGAAGTGCTTCTCCTTCAGCGGCGCCGACTTGGACGCCTGCGGGGCCCGGCTGACCTTGCCCGCCTTCAGCGACGTGGCGTCGGGGGTGATGGTGGAGCCGACCCAGGTGCCGCTCGCGGTGAACGGCCGGTCGAACTTGATGTCGAAGTGCAGCGTGTACCGGTTGCTCGCGCCGCAGAAGTGCCCGCTGTCGACCGCGCCGCTGATCTCCTTGCTGTTCACCACCTGGACACGGGTTCCGTCCACCTGGGTGGCGCCCCCGCTGAGCTTGAACAGCAGGTTCGCCTGCTGGTCCGACGGGAAGGTGAAGGTGCCCAGCCCCGCGCGGGTGGTGTCGGTCAGTTCGGTCTTGACCCCGTGGGCATCGGTGACCCGGTAGTACCCGATGCCGGCCTGTTCGTCGGCGTGGCCGAAGCCGACGGAGGTGTTGCCGAGGTCGCCGGAGAGCGCACCGGTCACCGGCAGGACGGGCAGGTCGCCCGCGACGGGGCAGCCGGGCCCGGAGACATGGGTGAGGCTGAAGCCGGAGATCTTGCTGTCGGCGTACTCGTAGCCGCCGCCGTCCGGGCGGTGGGGGGTGGTGTCGGGGCCCCACTGCACCATGCCGGCCGGCATGTCGGGGCCGGGGAAGGTGTCCACCGCACCGGAGGTGCCGATGAGGGGGTTGACGAGGGACGCGGGGTCCTTCACGAGGGGCGGTGTCGCGTTGCCCGCGGCCTGGGCGCTTCCGACCGCCTGGAGCGGCAGCGCTGCCATGCCCAGGACGCACACCGCGACGAGGCGTCGGCGGAATCTGGCTCGGTCGGCTGGTGCAGCTGGACGTCGGGGTCTCACCATCGGTTGCCTCCGCAGCAGTTCGTGCTTCGCACATCAGGTGTCGGCGCGCCGAAAAACACCGGAATGCCGGCGACAGGCAACGGTTCGGGTCGCTCCCACGGCCTGACAACGTTGCCATGCACGAGTGTCGAGTGAAACGCCTGTGCTTGTGGCGTGTCAACGAGGCCAACAAGACTTTCTGAGTGCGAAGTTCATGGGCGCCCGCCTGCCGGACCCCGGCGACCGAGGCCCCCGCCGGCCCGTCCACGCGGGTCGGTGGCGTCGCGGACGCGCGCCCGCCACCGGCCCGGGAGAGACCGGGAGCCGCGCCGAACCGTGCGATTCCTTGCGAGAGTTACGGCCTCTCGGCAAAGGCCCCTCTTCCGGCGGGGGCGAGCCTCGGCCGGAGCGGCGGCAGCACCTCCGGAGCGTCGGGCGGGCCGGCCGAGCCCCAGGCCACGGTGGGTGCGCCGGGGACGAGGGGGAAAGGGCGGTGCCCTTTCCCCCTCGTCCTCACCCCTCGTCGCGCAACTGGGCCGCCAGGGAGGTCAGCGACTCCGTCTCCTCGGTCCGGTCCAGGGCGGTGAGGCGGGAGACCGCGGCGTCGAGGCGGGTGAGGGCGGGGGCGGGGCGCTCCAGGTAGAGGCCCTCGACGACGGACGCGAGACGGACGCACTCGGCCCACTCGCCGGCGTGGTCGTCGTCGGGTCCCGGTTCGCCGAGCAGGGTGAGGGCCCTGTCCAGGGCGGCCAGGGCGGTCTCGTATTCGCCGGCGTAGGCGTTGACCCGCCCGTGTTCGTAGGCGAGGGCACTGTCCAGGGAGCGGTCCCGGGCCTCGTACTCCGCGGCCCGGGCCTCGTCGGCGAGCCTGCCCGCGTCGGCGAGGAGGGCGAGGGCGTCGGCCAGCCCCTCGGCACCCTGCCGCTGGGCCTGGAGGCGGGCGATCTCGCGCAGGCTGCCGCTGAGCTGCTCGTAGCGCGGGGCCCGGGCGTGGGCGGCGAGGGCCTGGTCAGCGGCCTCGCGGGCGCGGCCGAACTCGCCGGACTCGGCGAGCAGTACGGCGGTCTCCGCGGCGATCGCGGCGTGGCTCGCGGGGTCGTCGTCCCAGCCGGCCGACTCGGCCGCGAGGGCGGCGAACTCCGCCGTGGCGGCCTTGAGGTCCTCCCCCGCGTGCAGCGCGCGGGCCCGGTACAGGCGCAGCTGGGCGACGAGACGGTCGTCCACCTCGCCGGCGGCGACGTCCGGTTCGGCCAGGAGGGAGTCGAGCAGCGCGATGCAGTCCTCGACGCGGCCGAGTTCGAGGCTGAGCTGGGCCACGTTGCTGTAGGTGCAGAACGCCTCCGTCCGGCTGCCGTGGCGCAGTTCCAGCTCCGCGGAGCGCGTCAGGTGCCGCAGCGTCTCGTCGGGCCGGCCCAGACGCATGCAGGCCTGGGCCAGGTCACCGTGCAGGCGTGCCGTGTCGGTGGAGTCGGACGGCCAGTCGGCGGCCAGCCGCAGGCCCTCGGTCAGGTCCGTGTGCGCGGCCTGCGCGTCCCTGAGGCCGAGCCGGAGCCGGCCGCGCAGGCCGAGCGTGCGGGGCAGGTGCCAGGCGGGGCCGTCCGCGGCCAGCCGGTCGAGGAGGGCGTCGACCTCGGTGACCGCGGCGGGCAGGTCGCCGGTGAGGGCGCGCGTGGTGGCCCGCAGCAGGCGGGCGCCGGAGACCTGTCCGGCGATCTCGTGCCGGGTGGCGAAGGCGAGCAGCAGGTCCACCTCGGCGAGGACCGGCGCGATGTGCTCCTCGTCCCTCGTCGTCTGCAGCCGCAGGCCGAGCGCGCTCGCCCGCAGCCGCAGCACCCGGGCCTCCTGGTACGGGGCGAAGCCGGTCGTCTCCTCGTGCAGCCGGACGAGAGCCTCGTGAGCGGCGGTCAGCGCGGCGGCCTTCGCCTCGGGTCCGTCGCCACCCTCCGCGGGGATGTCCCCCGTGGGGAGCACGGCGCAGGCACGGGCGAGCGCCGCGTGACCCGGCGCTCCGGCCTCGTCGTACAGGCTCGCGGCCGCCTCCCACAGGGCGGCCGCCTGGTGGAAATCGTCCTTCTGGCCCACCCGGCCCGCCTCGTCGGCCAGCAGGTCCGCGCGCAGCTGTGCGAGCGGACCCACGGCCGGGTCGTCGGGGTGGGTGTAGCCGGGGTCGGCGACGAGGGTGCGCAGCCGCGCCCAGCAGACCACCGTGTCCGGATGTCCCTGCTCTTCCAGCTCCCGTGCCCGGATGATGAGTTCGGGCAGCGACTCGGGGACGGCGGTGGCGGCCGGGCGGGCGGCGGGCACGGCGGCCGGGGCCACGTCGTCGAGGCCGCGGGTGCGCAGGGTCAGCTCCAGCGCGTCCAGGAGGGGAGCGCGGTCGAGCCGGGCCCGGCGCCGGTCGGCGTGGGCCGTGGTCGCGTTGCGGGCGTCGAAACGGGCGGCGAGGTCGTCGGCCCGGCCGCGGACCTCGGCGCGCAGGCCGGCCACCGTCCAGCCGCGGCCCGCGTATCCGGCGGCGGGCAGGTCGCCGTGGCCGAGGAGTTCTACGCGCTGGAGGAGGACCTCGACGCCGGTGAGGAAGGCGAGCAGGTCCAGCGGCGAGTCGACGTCGTCGAACAGGTTCCGGTTCTCCGCGAGGAGTTCCAGGCCGCGTGCCTCGTTGCCGGTCAGCGCGCAGAACTCCAGGTGCCGGCCGACCTCGCCGGACATCGAGGGGTTGCGGCGGCAGGCGCGGTAGCCGGCCAGGTGCAGCTCGCGGGCCCGGTCGGCGCCGCCGGTGCGCAGCAGGGGAAGCAGCGCGTAGGAGACGGAGCGGGCGGGTTCCTCCTGGCAGGACTCCTTCCCGGCCAGGACGGGCTCCCAGGTGCGCAGCGCCCGTTCGTCGTCGCCGGCCGCGAGGTGGTGCAGGGCGCGCTCGCAGATCTCGCAGGCCTCGCAGTCGCTGAGCTGGGTACGGGCCCGTCCCGCCCACAGCTCGTAGGCCAGGTCGGTGTCCTCGCCGACGTGGGCGGCGAGGTGGTACGCCTGTCCGTAGTAGGGCTGGAGTCCGAGATCGGCCTTCTCGTACCGGTCACGCATCTCGGTCAGCCACTGGCGCAGGCTGGCCAGGGGTATCTCGGGCAGGGCGAGCAGGGCGCCGGCGACCCACTTGAACCGCCAGAACAGGGTGTGCCGCAGCGGCTCGTCGAAGACGTCGGGCTGCTCGTCGAAGAGGGTGAGCACGCGGGCGAAGACGACGGGCGACTTCCGGGGCTCGGAGCCGTAGTTGTACGCCTTCTGGAGTGCGAGGAGCGCGTGGACCAGCGGGCGGGGCTCCGCGAACTGCTCGGCGGCGTCGACCAGTTCCTCGGCCGTGACGGTGCGGGTACGGCCGTAGGGGCGCCGGTCGTTCTCCTGGAGCGCCCGGTACAGCTCGTCCGTGTTCTGGGGATGGGGTGCGGTGGGCATCGTCAGCTGTCCTTGCGGAGGGCGTGGGCGAGGAGGTCGAGGAAGGAGCGGTTGATGAGGCTCGACTCGGCGGGCCTGAGCGGGCGCCGGGACAGCATCGCGGCCTGCCCGTAGAGGGCTTCGGCGCTGGTGCGGGCCAGGTCGGGTTCGTCGATGGTGACCGCGGTGCGGACCAGCGGGTTGAGCTGGTTGAGGATCAGCTGGGCCCGCGGGGCCTCCTGACGCAGGTGGCCGAGGATGTCGCCCCACACCCCGCCCTGCTGTTCGCGGGCGAGCTGGGAGCGGGTGCGCTCGTGCCGGGCCTCGCGGCTGTCGAGGAGGAGGGCGGGGGCCGAGGCGGGCTGGAAGGTACGCAGCGCGACGTCGCAGTCGAAGACGGCGAGGGCGTCACGGGCCTGGGCGAGGTAGGCCGCGGCGGCGAGTTCCGTCTCCCGGTCGACCGGGTCGAGGTGGGCGGTGAGCGTGGCCGGGTCGAGGTCGGCGACGCTGACCTCGGGCCTGATCTCCGGGAGCCGGTGGACCAGTTCACGGTCGTAGGTGTAGCCGCCGTTGACGACGCCGAGCCCGGCGGCCGAGGCGATCGCCGCGACCTGCCGGAACTCCTCGACGCTGGAGGTGACGAGCACGGTGCGGTGGGTGCGCGCGAACTCGTCGAGCGTGGCGTGTCCGGCGGTGGTCTCGAACGGCAGCCAGGGCAGCAGCATCCGCAGGATCTCGTCGTCGTGCACGGCGAGGGACTTCACGGCCAGGTGGTGGGCCTGGAGGAAGCGGCCGAGGAGGTCGGGGTCGCTGGCGGCGGTGCGGGCGATCCAGGCGCGCAGCCGTTCGGCGAGGGCGTCACGGACGGCGGCGAGGGTGTCGTCCTCGTACAGGGATTCGCGGGACGCGGTCGGGCGCAGGCTCTCGGCGTCGAGGACGCAGCGGACGAAGAACGCCCACTCGGGCAGGATCTCCTCGGCCTGCTCGGACAGCAGCATGCCCTTGACGTGCACGCGATGGCCGTGACGGCGCCCGGCCGGTACCGCGTCGGGCATGATGCAGGCGATGCCCTTGAGGCCCACGGCCGGCAGGTCCAGCTCGATGGTGTCCAGCGGCGTGAACCCGAAGGTCTCCTCGCCATAGGCGGCCAGCGCGCGGGCGCGTGCTCCCGGGGTGGGATAGGTGCGCGCCCAGGGTGCGGGCTCGGGATTGACGGACGCGCCCCGGCCGCCGGTGCCGTCGTCGAACGTCACCGGGTGGCGCAGCAGGGAGCCGAAGTGCCGGGCCAGCGCGTGCACCTGGGCCGGCCGGGTCCAGTCGCCCGTGTCGGCGCGGGGCGTCAGGGTGACGGTGGTGCCGGGCCGCGGGCGGGCGGAGGCGGGCAGGGCGCGGACGGAGTAGCTGCCGTCGCCGCGGCCCCGCCACTCGACGGCGGGGGCGTCGGGGGTGCGGGCGGACCGGCTCAGGACGTGGATCTCGTCCGCGACCAGGAAGCAGGAGAGCAGTCCGATGCCGAACTGGCCGATGAAATCGGCGCGTTGCTCGGCGATCTTCTCGGCACGCTTGCTGCTGCGGCCGATGGTGGCGAGGAAGGTGTGCACGTCGGCATCGGTGAGACCGACGCCGTCGTCCTCCACCCGGACCACCGAACCGTCGGCGTACAGGCGGATGCCGAACGCGTCGGCGGGGGCGGCCGGTTCGAGGACGTGCCGAGCGGTCAGCGCGTCCACCGCGTTCTGCAGGAGTTCACGCAGGTAGACGCGGGGGCTGGAGTAGAGGTGGTGCGAGAGGAGATCGACGAGGCCGCGCAGATCCACCTGGAAGGTGCGGTCGGCGCCGGCCGGGCTCACGGGGGCGTGGGGCAGAGTCATCAAGGAGTCCGGGGTGGGGTGGTCGAAGGGTGGCGAGAGGGCGGTGTGCCGGGCGGTGCGAGAGGCACCGGTGACGGTGGCCGGCTCAGGCGTGGCGCCGGAAACGGGCGTACGCCTTCTCCGGTTGCGCCATGTAGGTCCAGGGCCACCGGGTGAAGGCACCGTCCAGCTCGTGGTAGACGCGCGGGGCCACCACGCTCTCGGAGGCCAGCGACAGGGCCATGGCGAAGATGTTGAAGTCCTCCTGCCAGCCCGGGCGCCGCTGGTAGCCGGGGTGGAGGATGCTGCGCTTGGCCGCGTCGCTCAACTCCCGCTGGATCTCCGGGGTGTCGAGGCGGTTCTTGTCGTCCGACTCCACCCAGTCCTCGATATGGGCCATGGCGACCACACAGCCGAGACGATGGCCGTCGGGGGCGTCGGCGAACGCCTTGCGCGCGAACTCCAGGGCCTCGCCCGGCTCACCGTGCCACCGCGGCTGAAGGTGCGACACCCACTCGATGTGGGTCTCCAGGTCCAGCGGGTCGCGGCGCAGCGCGGCGTCGAGCCGGGCCTCGTTGACGGCGGTCCCCAGCGACATGCCACGGCCGGAGGTGAGCAGGCGGCGCCACGGCGTGATCCACTCGGGCCGCAGCTCGGCGGCTTCGAGCAGGTGCTCCTCGGCGATGCGGAGCCGCTCGTAGAAGACGCGCCACTGATCCCGCGAGACGTCCGAGGCACGCGCGGAGGTGCGCGCTTCCCAGCCCCAGATGATGTGGCGCGAGCCGGATATCAGCAGGGCCGTCGCGCGGTGCTCCTTGTCCTCCTCGACGGCCCGGCCGATCCAGTCCTGCACTCCGTCCACGTCGGACAGTTCGCCCAGCACCTGGTGGTCACGGCCGAGGTCGAAGCGGGCCGACGCCATCTTGACCGCGTCCCAATCACCCGACTCCGCCGCCACCACCAGCGCCATCACCCGGGTGTCCCCGAGGGCCTGCAGCTTGTAGACCCCGTTCTGCTTGCGCGGCACGGGAAGGGCGTGCGGGTCCGCCGCCGGTCTCTCCCCGCCTCTGCCGAACAGCTTGCCGAACATGCCGCGCCCTCCCCAAGATCCGCGTGATCATCGGGTGCAGCATAAGCGGCACCACCGACAGCACTTCCACAGGGTTTCCACCGGTGGTTCACGCGCCCCTGGGGGGCCCGCCGGCCGTCCGGCGGGCGCGAGGGTGGTCAGGGTGTCCGGCGGCGGTGGACGCTGACGGCGTAGCCGCCGCCGTCGTAGGGGGTGGCGTCCCAGGTGGCGAAGTGGTCGACGAGGGTGAGGCCGGCCGCGGCGCAGCAGTCGTCGTACTCGGGCAGGGTGATGCCGGGCGGCACGGGCAGATGGGCTTCGTCCAGGCCGAAGCCGGCGACCAGCAGGCCGCCGGGGCGCAGGGCCGTGGACAGGCGCTCGACCACCGCGGCCTCGGTGCCGGGCGCGAGCAACGGGAAGATGTTCCCCGCGGCGACCACGAGGTCGAAGTCCGCCGCGATGCCGAGCAGGCCGGCGTCGAATGCGGTCAGATCTCCCTGGAACCAGGGCAGTCCGGGCGCCTGCCGCCGCGCCACCGCGAGCATCGACGCGTCGAGATCCACTCCGACGCAGTCGTACCCGAGCTCCGCGAGCCGGATCATGACCCGACCGGTCCCGCACCCGGCGTCCAGTACCCGCGCTCCGGCGGGCACGAGCGCGGCACAGAACCGCGCCTCGCCGTGCACGTCCTTCCCGCTGCGGGCCACGGCCGCGAACCGTGCGGCGTAGTCCGCCCCGGACGTCCCCCCGGTCAGGTCCTGCCAACGGCTCATGCGACCCACTGTAGGTCAACCGTGTGCCGATCGAAGTCGCGGCTGAACCGCCGGCGGGAAGCTCCGGTTCCGCGGCCGTGCACGTTCGCGTCAGGCCCCGAAGACCTGGAACTCCGAGACCTGCCCGGCCGGCCAGCCGTTGTTGGCGGTGATGGTGAGGCGTACGTAGCGGGTGGTGACGGTGGCGGGGAGCGTGAGGGTCGCGGTGTTTCCGGTCGCCGGGTCGAAGGTGTAGCCCGCAGAGGCGAGCAGCTGGGCGAAGGTGCCGCCGTCGGTGCTGCCCTGGACGGAGAGGGTCTGGGTACGGGTGGCCCAGGCGGTTGCCGGGGGAAGCTTGAGGACGATCCGTCTGACGCCCGTGGCGGCGCCCAGATCGACCTGGATCCACTGCGGGAAGGCGTTGTTGGCGGACTCCCAGTAGGTGTTGCTGTCGCCGTCGGTCGCGTTGCCCGAGGCGTAGATCTGGGTGTGGCTGCTCTCCGAGGTGGGGCGGTGCAGGGCGAGGTCGGTGGTGCCGGAAGGGGGGTCGGTGGTGGCGGTGACCTGGTTGGAGGGCTGGGACACGTTTCCCGCCGCGTCGAGGGCGACGACGTCGAAGGTGTACGCGGTGGACGCGCCGAGTCCGGTGACGGTGAACGAGGTGGCGCCGGTGGTGCCGACCTGTGTGCTGGTCGAGCCGGAGACCTGCAGGACGCGGTAGCCGGTCACGCCGACGTTGTCGGTCGCCGTGTTCCAGGCCAGCGCGACGGAGGTGCTGGTGTGCCCGGTGACGGTCAGGCCGCCCGGTGCGGCGGGCGGTGTGGTGTCGCCGCCGGTGGGGAGGGTCGGCTGGGTGGGACGGGTGGCGGTGAGCGCGATCTGGCCCTTGAGCATGCGGCCGCCGTCGCCGGTCAGGCGCAGGTAGTAGTCGGAGGAGCAGGCGGTGCCGTCCTCGTCGAGGGCGAGGAATCCGGAGTCGGTGGGCACCCAGTCCTGGGTCTCGGCGGTCTTGGCGATCTGGTTGCCCTCGTTGTACTCGTCGAACATCGAGATGTAGATGCCCTGCACCCCGGCCCGCACCACGTTGTAGAACTGCCGCCACATGAAGTCGCCGTGCGCCCGCTGCCGGCCGGAGACGTCGCCGGGCAGGACGCAGGGCTGGTAGTCGATGCCGTTGGCGTTGCAGTCGGCCTGGTCGGGGACGGTGTAGGTGGTGTAGGCGTTGTCGGCCTCGGTCACGTTGCCGATGGCGCCGACCATCCACGGCGAGATCATGTTGAAGGCGTGGTAGACACCCAGGTAGCCGGGCCGTGAGCCCCCGGTACCCGTGCGCCATTCACGCGGGACGCCGCCGATGACGTAACAGCCCTGGCCCTTGAACCAGTTGACGACGTCGAGGCAGGCGTCGGCGGTGAAGGGGTGGTTGGGGTCGTTGAAGCCGAAGCCCCAGACGCAGACGACCGGCTTGCCGTTCTGTTTCGCGTACGCCGAGGACGCGGTGTGCGCGGACATCTTGTTGGTCCAGTCCGTCTTGATCTCGGACTGCATGTTCGTCCAGTTGGAGACGTCGTACATGATGTAGAACTTCCGGCCGTGCGACTCGGCCGCGCCGCGCACCTTGGTCGCCATGGCGTCGCGGGTGGGGCCCTCGCCGCCGGTGGGGTTGAAGCGCTGGAGCGCCGCGGTGTCGATGTTGTTCTGCTGCATCCACAGGAAGTGGGTGTCCACCGTCTGCTGGTCGTAGGAGGAGAACAGTTTGGCGGGCCGGCCGTTGCCCAGGGCGGCGTACGACGTCTGGTACGTGTTGGTGTACTCCCGCACATCGGGCCAGCAGCTGATGCCGGTGTTGGTCGGGGACGGTGACTGGCCCCAGTTCTGGGTCCAGTGCCACCAGCCGTTGATGGGCGCGCCGTCGCCGATGCAGGCGAACCAGCCCTGGTAGCCGACGGTGACCTTGCCCACCACGTCGCCCGGTGCACTGGCCGCCGCCGCGGTCGGGGCGAGGACGGTGCCGGTGGCTCCCACGGTTCCCACCGCGGTGGATGCGATCGCGGCCCTCAAGAAGACTCTGCGTGTGACACCCATCTGGACTCCTCTGGTCGAGTGGCCTTCGGTGGTCGGTGCCGCCCGGGGCGCGGGCGCCCCGCCGGCCCCCCAGGGGGGGGGGGGTTTTTGGAGAAAAGGGAAAGGGGGAGGTTGCGGCCCGCCCACCGGGTGTTTGCGGGGTGT